>CALADR010000053.1 GCA_937890845.1 uncultured Bacteroidales bacterium
TACAGTGAACATAACATCACCCGAGCCGAAAGTTTTGCCTTTGAAAAGGCTGTAGAACGGTTTTTCAGCGATTTTTGCACCAAGACCAGGAGTTTCTCCCTTATGGTCGAAGATTGCTCCGTCAAGAGTCTTTCCGTCCTCGGCCACGGCGATGTAACCCCAGATTGGTCCCCAAAGTCCTGCTCCATAGCAAGGAAGCACGGTAACCTTCTGTCCTTTGATATTGAAGACGAATACAGGAAGGTTGAGGTCCTTAAGCAGGTCTTTGTTTCCTTCTTCTATCTTCTTTATGATGTCATTCTGCTTTTTAAGGTCTGAAGTTGAAGGAACTTCGATCTTCTTTATGTCCTCTTTTCCGGTGTTGAGCTCTTTTACCTTTGCTCCGTTTCCGTCAACGAGGAAAGCGTCTATGATATTTTCAGCGTACATACTCATCACGTCGGTGTCTTCTCCGATTGTCACGGATTCATCGGCCTGTGTGGCTGCGCTAAGCACTTTGGTGATAGTCTCGATTTTCACGTTCTCATTCTGCATCGGCTGGAGAGTCATTGCTACAAAAGCAAGAATCGCGGCAACCAGAATTACGAGAACGGCCGAATAAATTACTGTATATGCATTACCGTTTGTATTCATATCTTCAAGAATTAAGCGATTTTAACTTTTTTAGCACGTCTCTTTATAGAACCCTCTATTACATAGTGGTCGATGAGCGGTGCAAATGTGTTCATAAGCAGGATGGCAAGCATCATTCCCTCTACATAACCAGGGTTGAACAGTCTTACGGTAACGGTAAGTGCTCCGATGAGGAAACCGTAGATCCATTTTCCTGTTTCAGTCTGTGCTGATGTTACAGGGTCGGTAGCCATGAATACTGTACCGAAAGCAAAACCTCCCATTACAAGGTGGTAGTATGCAGGAAGTTCCATGTATGGAGTTCCGCCTATAAGGTTGCAGAGTCCTCCGATTGCAAGTGCTCCGAGTACTGATGACACCATTACTTTCCAGCTTGCAACTCCTGTCCAGATAAGGATAATGGCTCCGAGGAGTATTGCTATAACTGAAGTCTCACCGACTGCACCAGGTATAGTACCTATAAACATGTCCATAAATGATGTGCCTGCATTTGCAAGACCCTGTACACCTTCTGCACCTGCGTATACCATAGGGGTAGCACCTGAGAATGCGTCAACAAGACCGTTGCCGCTCTGGAATGCAGTTCCTTCTGCCATATATCTGGTAAGACCGCCTGTCCAGATGGTGTCTCCTGACATTTTGCTAGGGTATGAGAAGAACAGGAATGCGCGGCAGAGAAGTGCCGGGTTCCAGATGTTCATACCTGTACCTCCGAAAACCTCTTTTCCGATGATGACAGCAAATGCGACAGCGATTGCAAGCATCCATAGAGGAACGTCTACAGGTACGATAAGAGGAATGAGCATACCTGAAACGAGGTATCCTTCATTCACTTCATGTCCTCTGATCTGTGCAGAGGTGAACTCGATTGCAAGACCTACGATATAGGAAACAAGGTAGAGAGGAATGACTTTGAGTATTCCGTACCATACCATCTGCCAGAATCCCCAGTCAAGACCGAATGCGAGGTCATGCTGGTAACCTGTGTTCCATATACCGAAAAGCATTGACGGCACGAGTGCCATCACGACTATGATCATGATTCTCTTCAGATCGACGCAGTCTCTGACGTGTGAACCTTTTACTGTAACAGTATCAGGAACATAAAGGAATGTCTCGAAAGCATCGAAAGTCGAGTGAAGGGATCCGAATTTTCCGCCTTTCTCGAAAGAAGGCTTTATTTTATCGATTATATTTCTCATAACTTTCTTCTTTTAAGCCATTTCTTTCATCATAAGGGCGATTCCGTCCGAGAGGATAGATTCGATTTCTATCTTTGAAGGGCAGATGTATTCGCAGAGTGCGAGATCTTCCTCAATCACTTCATAGATGCCGAATTTCTCCATCTTGTCGATGATGCAAGGCAGGCCTTGATAAGGTATATTGGATATATATCCATAGGAAGTACCTTTGAATATATGTCTGACATCACAAATGCGCGTGGTCCTCCGTGGAGGTTTGTATCCATAGCGTATTTCTTGTTTGGAGTGAGCCAGGAGAAGTAAGTGTGTGAGAAACTGAACTGTTTGGTTCTGAACGGTTTTGCCCATCCGAACATCTCGTGCTCGCGTCCTTCCTTAATCAGAGTTACCTGGTTGTCATAGAATCCGAGGAAGCCTTCTGCTCCTACATTGGTTCCAGTGAGGACGTCTCCGCTGATGAAACGTACATTGTTTCCGGAGTTGTCATAGAACTCTGCAATGTCCTTCATGGACATTCCGGCTATTCCCTTTACGTAGCAAGGATCAATGGCAACAGGTCCTGTT
>CALADR010000054.1 GCA_937890845.1 uncultured Bacteroidales bacterium
TGCGGGCTATGGCAGACGATCCGTCAACCAGATAATTGGCCCCGAGCAGGATGATTGTCAGTCCTGCCAATAAAATCAATATTTGTACAAACATTTCGGTTCAGGTTTCGGCCTTGAAAAGGCCAATTTTTTACAAAGTTATAAAAAAATGCTCTTAATGGAACCTGTATGCCGTTTAATTTTACATAGGAGTAAGCATAGAAGATGTTTTATTTTTCTTCAAAAAAACTCTTTTGAAGAAAAATATGTAAACAACTTCTTAAACGACACTGGTATATGTATCCTTATTTCAGATTACCTTCAGGAATGAGCTGAAGCTGGACTACATTTTCCACATGGTGTGTGTGGGGGAACATATCCACAGGTCTGACAGCTGTAATCTTGTATTTGCTGCACAATATAGCCAGATCTCTTGCCTGGGATGCAGGGTTGCAGCTTACATATACGATTCTTTCAGGAGCTGCATTCAGTATCACTTCCGCTACATCAGGATGGATACCTGCGCGTGGCGGGTCAAGAATCACTACGTCAGGATGGCCGTGCTCTCCCACAAAACTGTCTGTGAGAATGTCTTTCATATCACCTGCAAAGAAGTCACAGTTGGTGATTCCGTTGGCCTTTGCATTTGCCTTGGCATCTTCTATGGCTTCCGGCACATATTCTATTCCTATTACTTTTGAGGCCTTGGATGACACGAACTGGGCAATAGTCCCGGTACCTGTATAGAGGTCATAGACTATTTCATTTCCGGTGAGTCCTGCATAATCTCTTGCTACGCTGTACAGGCGGTAAGCCTGAGATGTATTTGTCTGGTAAAATGATTTCGGACCGATTTTGAATTTCAGTCCTTCCATTTCTTCGTAAATAGCCTCATCTCCTTTATATAGAACGCATTCCTGGTCTGCAATAGAGTCATTTGCCTTTCCGTTTATGACATAATAAAGGGATGAAATCTGAGGAAATCTTTCCGCTACTGCATCCAGAAGTGCCGTGCGTGCTTCCTTGTCTTCGTGGTAGAAGCAGAGGATGAGCATTACATTTCCGGCTTCTGTCGTGCGGATGAACATGTTGCGCAGGAATCCGGTATGCTCCCGTATGTCGAAGAAAGCAAGATTATGCTCTGTCGCATATGACTTGATGAAAAGCCTGATACTGTTTGACGGCTCTTCCTGCAGCCAGCATTTGTCAATGTCAAGCACTTTGTCGAAGAATCTGCCCACATGGAAACCGAGTCCGCAACGCTGCTGAGGAGTCATTGACTCAGGATCTTCGTCTGAAAATATCCATCTTCTGCTTGAGAATGTAAACTCCAGCTTGTTTCTGTAGAATGTAGTCTTTTCAGACGGTACTATCGGTGATATTTCAGGAACATCAAGATGTCCTATCCTTACCAGCTGGTCATATACCTGTTGTTGCTTGGCTTCCAGCTGCATGCTATATGGAAGCGGCTGCCATTTGCAGCCTCCGCAGATGCCGAAGTGGCTGCAGAAAGGTTCGAGCCTCTGAGGTGATGGAGTTATAATCTTTGTTATTACTCCTTCCATATAGTTTTTTTTCTTTTTCAGAACTTTCACGTCAACAACGTCTCCAGGTACTGCGAACGGAACAAAAAGTACAGTGCCGTCAATCCTTGCTATGGCTTTGCCTTCAGCTGCCACAGACTCTATAAGGACATTTTCAAGTATCAGATCCAATTTTTTTCTTGCCATTTCTACTCTAGTATTTTTCGGTTGCAAAAATAGCGATATAAAAAGAGATGCCAAAATGAAATTTGACATCTCTCCCGAACTTTAAGGAAATTCCTGATGACTTTTCAAGTTTTCAGGAATTTTTTATTTATCAAGT
>CALADR010000055.1 GCA_937890845.1 uncultured Bacteroidales bacterium
ATAAATATTGCCGAATCCGAACTTATTTCTTCATTTCTGTTATCTGCAGTAAAAAGCACATTCCTGTCCCTAGAAACAAAACTTATTTCAATTTTCGATGTATCCGGGACAATCAGAGGCCTGACATTCAGGTTATGCGGAGCAATAGGAGATATGATAAGGACTTTTGAATCCGGCAAGACTATCGGTCCCCCGACACTCAGAGAATAGGCGGTCGAACCTGAACTTGTGGCAACAAGAAGTCCGTCAGACCAATAAACCGGCAACCTGTTTCCGTCAATGCAAACATTGACACCAAGAGTAGCAGCTCCAGACCTGTGGACAGCAAACTCATTTAGTGCATATGGCCAGCACTCTACTGTGCTGCACCCTGTTTCAGGCGTTATATCAGCCCCTTTACCAATGCCCGGCATATTTCATCCGGCTTGTTTTCAGAAAGAAAGCCCAGACGGCCGAAGTTTACCCCGAGAACCGGTATCCCGCTGTCACCCACCAGAGCGGCAGCGGAAAGCAGAGTTCCGTCACCTCCGGCACTTATAAGGACTGAGGTCCCGTCAAGCAGGTCCTCACGCGTTTTTACCATATATAAAGAGAATCCCGCAGTGCGCAACTCATCCATCAAACCCGTAAATTCCGGATCTGAGGTGAATTTATCCTCTCTGACATATACAGCAAGCCTACCGTTCAAAACCATAGTCACAAAAATCTTTCTCTTTACGCACAAAACGCTTCAAAACAAAAGTCAAAATTAACACATATTTGTCAAAATAAACAAATATTATATATTTTTGCGTTTTCAACTTAAATAAAAATGACCAGACTAAGTGTAAACATAAACAAAATCGCAACTCTCAGGAATGCGAGAGGCGGTAACATGCCGGATGTCGAGAAAGCGGCATTAGATTGCGAACGTTTTGGAGCAGAAGGAATTACAGTTCACCCTCGCCCTGACCAGAGACATATCAGGTACTCTGATGCCACTGCAATAAAAAAAATTATAACTACCGAATACAATATCGAAGGAAATCCAATACCCCGCTTCATTGACCTTGTCAATGAAATCATACCTACCCAAGTCACCCTGGTTCCTGATGCTGAAAATGCCATAACATCAAACGCAGGATGGGATACAATAAAACACAGAAGTTTTCTTACTGAAGTCTGCAAGGAGTTCAAGAGCCGCGGTATCAGGACTTCCATTTTCATAGATCCTGTCCCTGAAATGGCCAGAGGGGCAGCTCTTTGCGGATGTGACAGAGTAGAACTTTATACTGAAGGGTATGCAAGCGCATATATGAAAAACAGAGAAGATGCCATCGCGCCATATCTTTCGACTGCAGAAGCGGCAAGAGAGTGCGGCCTGGGACTGAACGCAGGACACGATCTGAATCTGGATAACCTTGAATATTTCATAAGGACCATACCTTGGACTGACGAAGTTTCGATAGGACATGCCATAATATGCGACGCATTATATATGGGGCTGGAAAAAACAATCGCCGCCTATCTTTCAAAGATTAAGATATTTTAACCTTTGCCCTGAATTTTGACGTTCGGTTTCAAACTTGATTTAATAACGAAAACAACTTATAAATAATGAAAAACGTATCTTTGATTCTCAGCATCATAGCAATTATCGTTGCTGCTGCATTCGGAATTCTTTTTTTAAACTCAGACAAAAGCTCTGCTGCAGATGCTCCTGCTGAAGAAACACAGGCTGCCCCTGCAAGCAAAGGAGACATAGTTTATATACAGCTTGACAAGATTCTTCAGGAATATGACATGGCCAATGACCTGAGATCCGTAGTGGAAACAAAAGTACAGAACATCCAGGCCGAAGTTGACAGAAGGGGTAAAAAACTTGAAAGCGAAGTTGCCAGCTTCCAGGAGAAAATCAATAAAGGCCTCATGACCCGTTCAGTTGCAGAAGTGCAAAGTGAAAAGCTCAGACAGCAGGAAGTGGATTTCAACAATTATGCAAACCAGAAAAACAATGAAATAATGGAAGAGCAGACTGTTATGATGAACCAGCTTGCCGATGCCATAAAGACTTTCCTTGACAAATATAACGAAGAGAAAAAGTACGCTATGATACTTACAAACCAGGGTGGC
>CALADR010000056.1 GCA_937890845.1 uncultured Bacteroidales bacterium
ATAACCAGAGCTCAGACGTGTTCTATCCTCGTCTTACTTATGGCCCTAATACTATCAATGCACAGCCTTCAACCTGGTGGCTGAGAAATATGAGCTTCTTGAGGCTGAAAAACCTGGAAATAGGATATTCGTTGCCGAAGAAACTGGCTGACAGGTCTTTCATATCAAGAGCAAGAGTATTTGTCCGCGGAAGCAATCTTCTGACATTCTCAAAATTCAAACTATGGGATCCTGAGCTCAATTCTTCGGATGGCGCCAAATATCCTTTGATGATGTCAGTTTCAGGTGGACTTGAATTCACATTCTAAAAAAATATGTAATATGAAACACTTGTTAAAATATATTGCTACTTTACTTTTTTTTGTTTTATCTCTACCATCGTGTTCAGATTATCTTGACAAAAGGCCTGATGACCAGCTTGACATAAATTCTGCATTTGAAAACAGCAAGAATCTTGACAGGTGGCTGGCTTATATTTATGACGGGATACCTCAGTTTTATGCAGATTCCAACTGGGATGCCATCGGTGATGATGCAACCACTCCAGCTGAATGGATTGCAGTAGGAAACAAGGTCTGTAACTATCAGGTCGGCAACTGGACACCGAGTGACGGTCAGATTATAAATTTCTGGTCTGATCTTCCGAAACGCATCCGTTCTGCATATATATTCATAGAAAATGCGCATCCCCTTACGGATGTTTCGCAAAAGGATATAGATATTATGAAAGCCGAGTGCCGGTTCTTCATAGCATATTATCAGTCTCTCCTTGTTATGACTTATGGCGCCGTACCGCTTATTAAGGGTGCTGCTCCAAGCACTGATGCTGAAGATCTTATGTTGAAGCAAGAGCCTTTCTATGATGTCGTTGACTGGTGTGCTGAAGAATTGCTGGAAGTATCCAGACAGCTTCCTATGACATATACAGACATGGCCAATGACTATGGACGCGCAACATCTCTTTGGGCTTTGGCTATGCGTGCCCGCCTTCTTACATTTGCCGCAAGTCCTCTTGTGAACGGCAATCCTGATATGGCAGGAGTTGCAAACTGAGGCGGGCCTCCGATATTCTCATCTCAGTATGACCCCTACCGTTGGGAGGATGCTGCGAAGGCTAACAAAGCCCTTATCGATGCTGCTGTTGAGAATGGATATATGCTGTATGAGGCCAGAACCAAAGAAGGTGACATAGATCCTTATATGAGTTACTTCGGAGCTCTGATGCTTAGAAGAAATCAGGATAACTTTGAAATTATCATGCCCCGTACTGAGGACGGAGCAGGCTGGCTCGATATGAAGTCGGCACCTAAGAGTATCCAGAATCAGGCCGGTGTTTATGGTGTTACACAGGATCTTGTGGATGCATTCTTTATGGCTAACGGTCAGGTCGCAATTACCGGCCATAACGAAGACGGCTCACCTATAATCAATGCTGCATCAGGATATTCCGAGACAGGATTTTCGGAGTCGGATATGAAGGCCAAGACTGCTTATTTCTATAACGACCCGGAAGGAATAGAAGGCAGACAGGAAAATATCATTACTGAAAAAGGTACATTCAATATGTACTGTAACAGAGAGCCTAGATTTTATATATCGGTGATGTACAATGAGTCTTTCAACTGGGCAAAGACTCATAAAGACCAGACAGCCGCCCTTCCTCCAAGGAAAAACGTTGACTTCTTTTTCGGAGGTGAGGATGGAAAAGACGGTTCAGACTATCCGACTGCAGGATATCTTATGAAGAAAAGAATTGCTCCTGATTATTGTGGCAGTTCTTCTTCAGGCCAGTATAATAAGCGTCATGGCGTGGTTTACCGTCTTGCAGAAGCTTATGTGGCTTATGCCGAGTCTCTGTATGAGTTCAGCGTATCGGAAGGAATTGGAAAATACTCTGAAAATCAGGCTGAAATATTGAAATATATTAATCTGATTCGCAAGAGAGCAGGAATTCCTGAGTATGGCAGTGAGTCGCTTCCTGTTCCTTCGGAGGATGCCATGAGGGATCTTATCAGAAGGGAGAGAAGGATTGAACTTAACTGTGAAGGCGGTCTTAGCTGGAATGATCTTCGTCGCTGGAAACTTGCTGAAGATGTTCTTGACGGCCAGTTTTATGGTATGAATATGATGGCAAAGACCAGAGAGGAATATTATGTACGCACTCCGTACCAGAAACGCAAGTTCCTCAGTTATTGGTGGCCGGTCCCTCAGGATGATATAGACAGGAACCTGAACCTTCGTCAGCTTCCCGGATGGAATTAATATTTAACCTGAAAATGAAAATTTGTATGAAAAAGAGTTTATTATATGGAACTATGGCATTGTCTCTCATTATGTCCGGATGTAAAGGAGATTTTGATGAGTATGACAATTCATGGCTTCTTGACAATGATGAGACGATGACTCTGGATGTTTCTTCAACATCCGTAAAACTTGATGTGAATGCTCTTGACGAAGTCGCTCTTACTTTCAAATGGTCACCAGCAAGAGAGATGCCGGATGATTACGTACTTTCTTATGTGACTATGCTCGATTTGAAGACAAATCAGTTCAATTCATCTTCTGTAGTAAGAACACTTGAAGATGACGGCGTTTTTGAGAAGACATATACTAATCAGGAACTTCAGAATCTTATTGTTGACAAATGGGGAAAATCAATATCTGAGGTAACTACGCTGTCCTTTAAAGTTATAGCAAAATGGGACGGAGGTTCCCAATATGTGATGCCTGAAGTGCGTACTGCAGACGTGGATATCCGTCCGTTCAGGCCGCTTGTCTTTGATGCAGACAAGGTCTATCTTGACGGCGATGCCGTAAAGGGTGTCAGGCCGTCTTCAAATTATACAATGACAAAAACTCCTGAAAACGAATTCATTTATGCCGGTGAGTTCCTTATGAAGGATGGTGCAATGATTATTCCGATTGAATATGACGGAATGACCAGATATATATGTCCGGCTGAAAAGTCATCTGTTGATGTGCCTGACAGCGAACCGGCAGAAGGCAAGCCGGAAGGAACAGAGTATGAGGCTACAGTAATGGATATTCCAGATGGCGGCTCTGAGGCTGATATCCCTGTATGGAATCTTCCTTCAGAAGGTTACTGGCGTGTTATTATTGATATGGAGAACAAGACAGTAAAGTTCTTCTCTCCTAAGAACCGGCTTGAGCCTTATACTGCCCAGTTTGAATATGCTGGATCTTCAGGATGGATTCTCAGCCAGACATTGGGAACAGGTACTTATTATGTAAATACAATGACTGGATGGGACAGCTGGAAAGGAAAGCCGTTTGAATTTGTAGCGTCGCAGATTGATCCTCAGATTCTGATTTGTTCCGGAGTTAATATCTCACCTGATGCAAAATTCTGTATCAAGACAGGGCAGAGTATGGCTGATGGATATGAGGTTGTCGAGAAGGGCTCCGGAACAGGAGAGAACGATCCTACTGCCACATCAGGAATGAAGTTCATTTCAAAGACTTTTTCATTTGTTCCGGAAGGAAATGAGGATGCCCCTATGGTTATGAATCAGTGGCAGCCTATGACTATGACAGTCAGCAATAAGAAATGGACTTTTGAAGGGGCTGTAAAAATAAGCAAGATAACCATTGATATAAGAAATAACAGAGTTCGTTTTGATTGATACCTGCTTAAGGTTCCTTTGAATTCCGGGGAGTGCGGATATGGAGTCCTTCCGTACTCTCTGGAATTTTGGATTTATTTATTGGTTTTTTTATTATGAAACAATTGACAGTTTTGGCTTGTTCCCTCGTTCTGCTTTCCTGTGCAAAGGTAGGGTCTGATGATAGCAAGTCCTTGCCTGAAAGTGATATCCCTGATGGAAATGTGAAGGTTGCTGTTCAGGCTGACAGAAAGACAATGCTCAGAAACCCTCTTAGCGGATGGGTGATTTATGCTCCGCTGATGGAGGATGTCGATGATTTTTGGAACAAATATGATCATTTCAATTCTTCGGCAGGAGAAGTTAAGGTTTCAGACTATGCAACTGTTTTGTATCTTAGGGGATCATGGACTGATTTCAATCCTGAGAAAGACGTTTACCTCTGGGATGATGACATTGATGTTATGAAATATCCGAAGGCCGTCAGCCTCAGAAAACTTGAGGAAGGTGCAAGCGAGCGTGGCCTCAAACTGGCCTTCACTCTCAAGACAGACAGCAGGGATGCAACCTCATTCTGTACTCCCGAATATGTCAGACAGGAAATGATTGCAGCACACGGCGGTAATCCTGACAAGCCACTCGAGGACTATTATGTAAATTCTGACAAGACAGGTCAGGTGCATACAGACTTGGGATTCTTTGTCTTTTCTCTCGGCAGTCAGCCGAGATATTACTGGTCACCTTATCCTGACGACCCTGTTTTCCAGAAGTGGTATGAAGTTTTCATCAAGGCTTTGGCCGCGGAGTACAATGATCCTGACAGAACCATGTTCATAAGCGGTTTGGGAATGGGGCTGTGGGGAGAGTACCATACATGCATTTATTCAACTCTTGATGAAACTCCGAGGCAGTCAGTATTCGAGTGGGTTACCGATTTATATGTCAATGCTTTTGACAAGATCCCAGTTGTTACCAATTATCATAAGCTCGTAGGTTCGACGAAAGGCTCGGGAGGAGCGGATCCTTTGACTCCTGTCCTTCTCGAAAGCGCCATAGCAAAGGGATTCTGCATGAGGCATGATGCCTTTGGTATGAAGCAGGGATACGGATATGGTGACTGGGAACGTGAGTTTATAGCAAACTGGACCAATAAGGTTCCTGTTCTCGGAGAAGGTGGATGGGTCCAGGGATCTCATGATTATTCATGTGATTATCCGGATGTACGTTCTTTGAGAGAGGGTGAATTCAATGAAATGCATGGCGCTCATTGTTGTATGATGGATTTGAGATATAGCGCAAATATATCAAATGGCGAAACTTATTCATGGTTTAATGATGCATTTGATTTGGTGACTCGTTTCATAAAGGAAATACTTATATAATTCAGCACAGGTGGCTTAATCTCGGACATTCTTATTGTCCGACAAATATAAGGCAATACAAAGACCGCTTTAAGGTTTCTTTTGCACTATTGGATAAGAAGACTGGCACACCTGTTCATATCTTCCAGGATGAGCAGGCACATCCTCATGATTGGGTAGGAGGGCGTAAGGCTTATGATTTTAAAATTGAAATTCCGGATATCTCATCAGGACAATATGAATGGGGAGTAGGAATTACTGATGCGGCCTGTGGAGACAAGATAGGTATCCGTCTCGGAGCAAAAGGAAGATATAATGATGCAGGATGGCTTATTCTTGGAAATGTCGAAGTAAAATAATTTTCATTTTATGAAGAAGAAGGTTTTTGTTTCGTTGTTGATTATTTTGTCGTTTTTTTCCTGTGGGGAAAAACCGCTTGAGGACAATGTGGATGATAAAAATATTGTTGGAAACAAAGAGGTTAAGCTCTATGCCGACAAAACAAGTGTAATCAGGAATCCCATGACAGGCTGGGTCATGTACCTCTCTGCTGATTCGGATGTTTCATATTTTGATACTGAGGTATATGTGTCTGCTTTGGGCAAATCTGTTAAGGTCAGGGACTATGCGTCAGCATGTTATATACGTACCAAATGGAGGGTTATGAACCCTGCGGATGGGAAATATTTCTGGCAGGACGAGAACCATAATCTTACAAAACTGGTAAAAAGAGCTCGTGAACTTGGACTCCCTGTGGCGTTCAGAGTTGTAGTTGACGGACGCGACCAAGGTGAGAATACTCCACAGTTTGTCTTTGATGCAGGAGCAAGATTCTGGCTTGAAAATGACAGGTATCCGGACAGGAAAGTTCCTGATGTTATGGATCCTGTGTGGAGAAAATACTATGAGAAATTTATCGAGGCATTTGCGGAAGAATTCAATGATCCCTCAAAAACTGCATTCATTGACGCATATGGACTCGGCAAATGGGGCGAAGGTCATAATGTTTGTTATGAAGGACTGGTGGAGACATCATCAGGAACATATGAAGGCGTTGTTTCTGACAATACGCCAGAATACAAGAAAAATACAATGGAATGGATTACATCATTATATTCCCGTTGTTTTACAAAAGTTCCGCTTGTCATAAATTATCATCGCCAGATAGGTCATCCAAAAAGCTCTGGAAAAAATGCACAGCCTGACAGTGAGACTCTTCTGGAAATAGCAATAAATAACGGATATTGCCTTCGTGCAGACTCTTTCGGCATGAAAAACCAGGATTGGGGCTATAATGATTGGGAAAGGTCATTTGTTGAAAAGTGGAAATATAAACTTCCTGTAATTATGGAAGGCGGATATATCGTAGATAGTCCGGGACATCAGTCTGGAATGAAAGGTGACGGCTATAACTCTCCTGCAGATGTAAGGGAGGGCGAGTTTCTGGACTCGCAGGAAGCGTGTGTCAATATGATGGATTTACGTGTGGGAAATGAAACACGTTCCTGGTTTACTGATGCATATAGCTACGTTGAGCGATTTGTCCAGGAAGGTGGCTACAGGCTTTATCCGGATAAGGTTTCCGTTCCGCTTGAAGTTTTGCAGGGGCAGACAGTAAAAGTATCCTCCTCATGGGTTAATCTGGGTTGGGGATATTGTCCTGCCAACTTGAAGCAGTGGAATCAGAAATATAAGGTAGCTTTTGCCTTGCTTGATGTAAGTACCAAAAAGCCGGTAAAGGTTTTTGTTGATGATTCAACTGACCTTTCCAAATGGATTAAAGGCAGCCCGACATCGTATTTCTTTGAAATATCTTTCAAGGGAGTTCCAGTAGGAGCTTATAGCTGGAGTGTTGGTATTGTTGATACTACTGTAGAGATATCAGGCATTCCGCAGCCAGGCATCAGGATGGCTGTAAAAAAAGACTATCTCACTGAAGACGGCTGGGCAATTCTGGAAAATGTAAAAGTTCAATAGTAGCCATTATGAAAAAGAATTTGGCCTGCCACATTATTTCCTGTATTCTTTTCACACTTTCTTTTATTTCATGTTCTGAGAAGAAGGCAATTCCTGCATACAGTGACAAATGGCTTCTCGTAAATAGCTCCTGCAATATTGGAGAGGGTGATGAAATTACAATAAACCCCAAGTTCAGCAGTGAGGAACTTCTGTCTCTGGATTATCATTGGACAACATCTGATTCCGGAATTGTCTCTATAATCGAGGACAATAACAGCAGTATAGTCGTAAGAGGTGAAAAAGCGGGAGAGGCAATTATTAAGGTTGAATGTCCCGGTGAGACTAAAAGACTCTCCGGCTCCATTGTCATATCAGTGGAAAAGAAACCCTTGCGTATTCTTGCTATTGGAAACAGTTTTTCTCAGGATGCTGTCGAACAATATCTTTGGAATCTTTTTGATGCAGCAGGGGAAGAGGTTATTATCGGTAACCTTTATATTGGGGGGTGTCCTCTGGAGAAACATTGGTCCAATGCATTAAGTGGCAAGGCTGCATATGAGTACAGGAAGGTCGAGGGCGGAAACAAGACAAACAAGAAGAATGTATCTCTGTCTGCTGCACTGGCTGACGAAAAATGGGATATTGTCAGCCTCCAGCAGGCAAGTGACTATTCCGGAATGTACGATACCTATATCCCTTATCTGGATAATATGATAGGTTATGTGAAGGAAAGAGTGACAAACAGAAAACTCAAGATAGCTTTTCACCAGACATGGGCTTATGCGGAAAATTCCACTCATCAGGCATTTCTGAATTATGACAAGAGTCAGATGAAAATGTACAATTGTATAGTTTCTGCTTTGCGGAATGTAAAGGAAAAACATGATGTTGATATTATTATCCCTTGCGGTACAACTATTCAGAATGGAAGAACATCCAGTATAGGAGACAAATTCAACAGAGACGGTTATCATCTTGAGGTTACGTACGGGCGTTATGCTGCATCTTGTACCTGGTATGAGAGTATTTCCGGCAAAAGCGTCCTTGAAAACAGCTATTTTCCATCATCGGTTGACAAATTCAAAGGTGAAATTGTACGGAAGTCTGCTCACGAGGCTTGCCTTAATCCATATCAAATAACACAAATAACAGAATGATCCTATGATGAAAAAATTAGGGATTGGCATTGCTGCATATCTGTCAGCTATAACATTATTCACAGGAATGACGTTTAACATTTCGGCGCAGGACAGTGGCGGAGCGTCATTCGGAAAAGATTCTCCGGTACGTATAACTGAAGAACATAAGGCACGCGCGGCCGAACTGGTATCCAAGATGACTCTTGAAGAGAAAATTGATTATATTTCAAGCGTCAAGTCATTTGTACTCAGACCTGTAGAGAGATTGGGCATTCCTGAAATAAAAATGGCAGACGGTCCGCAGGGTATCAGGAACAATACGATTAGTACTCTGTATCCCAGTGGCATACTGACTGCCGCAACATTCAACAGGGAACTTGCAAACCGCTTGGGACATTCTCTCGGGCAGGATGCAAAAGCTCGTGGAGTCGCAGTCCTTCTTGGTCCCGGTGTCAACATTTATCGTGCACCGCAGTGTGGAAGAAATTATGAGTATATGGGTGAGGATCCATTCCTTACATCTGAAACTGCAAAGCAGTATATACTTGGCGTCCAGGCAGAAGGTGTCCTTGCTACGGTAAAGCATTTTGTGGCGAACAACCAGCTTGAACATGTCCGTCACAGTGTCAGTTCTGATGTGGATGAAAGGACACTTAATGAGATTTATTTCCCGGCATTCCGTAAAGCGGTACAGGAGGCAGGAGTAGCTTCAGTTATGGACAGCTACAATCTTGTATGGGGATGTCATTCTACTGAAAATCCATGGCTCAATATTGAGGTTCTCCGTAATCAGTGGGGATTTGACGGAATTGTAATGTCAGACTGGACATCCGTATATTCTACATTGGGAGCAGCTAATGGCGGCCTTGACCTGGAATGTCCTAAAGGTGTGTATTTTACAAAGGAAAGATTACTTCCTTTAATAGAGTCAGGAGCAGTTTCTGAAAAAACGATCGATGAGAAGGTGCAGCACCTTCTGCAGACTTTCATTGCATTCGGTCTGTTGGATCGTCCTATGCAGGATAAGTCTATTCCTCTTGATAATCCTCAGTCATGCAATACAGCTCTTGATATTGCCAGAGAAGGAGTTGTTCTTCTTGAAAACAGGAACGGATGCCTGCCGATATCAAAAAAGTCAAAGATTCTTGTTATGGGGCCTAATGCCACAGAGATTCCAACAGGTGGAGGAAGCGGTTTTGTAACTCCATATTCTACAGTTTCCGTATATGATGGAATGAAAACCGTACATGGTGAAAAGAAAGTCACATTGTTGTCAGATGAGGGACTTTACAGGAATATTCTTCCATGGGTATATGCAGACAGTACTTATGCTGTAAAAGGATTCAGAGCAGATTATTATTGCAATAACAGGCCGGAAGGGAAAATATTCAAGACTGTAATCGAGGAAAATCCTACTCATTACTGGAAATATGGAAGTCCGTTTGAGGGGATGCCTGCTGATGGTTTTTCCGTTGTATGGAATGGTGTTCTTAAGGCAGAAGTATCAGGAAAAGTGAGAGTAAGAATGTCCGGCGATGATGGTTACCGTCTTTTTGTTAATGGAGAGAATGTCGGAGGGCATTGGTCCAATCATTCTTTAAGTTCCCGTTCTGTCTTTTTTGATATTGAAAAGGGAAAAACATACAGTCTCAAATTTGAGTTTTTTGACAATGCAGGAGAAGGTACGGTAGTTTTCGATGCCGGAGTAATGGATAAAGAGAAGCTGGTCAAGGCGCTTGGAGAGGCTACCGATGTGGTATTTTGTGCCGGCTTCAATAGTTCAAGTGAAGGAGAAGGGTTTGACAGGCCATTCGCAATGCCTAAGGACCAGACAGATCTTATCAACCTTGTGTCTTCACTTCATGATAAGGTATCTGTAATTGTCAATGCTGGCGGTGGTGTTGATTTTAACGGATGGTCTGAAAATGTGGAGTCTGTCCTTATGGCATGGTATCCTGGTCAGGAAGGTGGACGCGCTATTGCAGAGGTGCTTACCGGCAAGATATCTCCAAGTGGAAGACTACCTGTTTCCATTGAAAACAAGTGGGAGGATAACCCTGTCTTTAATAGTTATTATGATAAGAATAAGAGAGTTACATATACTGAAGGTGTTTACGTAGGCTATCGCGGATATGCAAAATCAGGAATTTCTCCAAAATATCCCTTCGGATACGGTCTTTCCTATAGCAGCTTCTCTTATGATTCTCTCAAAATCGAGAAAACAGGGGTAAATAAGGCAAAAGTCAGCTTCGTTGTAACTAATACAGGAAACATGGATGCTGCAGAGGTAATTCAGATATATGTAGGCGACAATGAATCTTCTGTCAAGAGACCGGTTATCGAGCTTAAGGAATATTCAAAGATTTTCCTCAAGAAAGGTGAATCCAGATCTGTTTCACTTAATCTGGGAGAAGACGCTTTTTCTTTTTTCGATGTTGATACGAAAAGGTTTATAGTTGAGCCAGGTGTATTCACTGTTTATGTCGGTCATTCTTCTGCAGATCTGGTTCTGAAAGGAGAAGTTGATTTAAGTGAAATTGATGATAAGAATATCCGGCTTACTGAACTTCTGTCGAAAATGACAGTTGAGGAGAAGGTTGGCCAGCTTGTTCTTGTTTCCGGCAAGTGGGATCTTACGGGTCCCACTGAAGGAAAGGAGTATCTTGATGATATCCGCAGCGGAAAGTGTGGAAATGTCTTCAATGTATTGACCGTAGAGAATATACGTAAGCTACAGAAAGTGGCGGTCGAAGAAAGTCGTCTT
>CALADR010000057.1 GCA_937890845.1 uncultured Bacteroidales bacterium
CAGCTTTGAATCCAGACAGCAGTCTCTGCACTTCTGTGGCTGATCCGTACCGTCCTGCACTAAGGGCTCTTTCAGGATCCGGTCCTAAAGAAGGAGCATAGGATATTTTTACAACTTCATCTGCAAAATCAATGAAATACGCAAGAGAACTGTCTATGGCGGCAAGGTTCCATATCTGGTCACTTCCCGCAACTATGGCATCAAAAGACGACCAGTCTTCATTATGCAGCTGGGATTCACTATGATATGTCTTCAGTGTAAGTCTGAGATACGACGTAAGGAAAGAATCGAATCCACGGCGTTTTTCCCTCATAGAAGCTATCTCACCCCATCCGGACAAGAGTCTGCGGAGTGAATGCTTGGCATTATACACCGAGTTGAAACATACAGGAGCCGGATACAGACGCCTTTGGGCCGCACTTCTGAAATCAATGACTTCCGCTTCATGCCCCAGTGACACGAGATATTCCTGCATGGCATAAGCCTGCAGAACCGACCCGTAATTCAGGGCCGCATGGAATGTAATGATGCCTACTTTCATTATTTTTTCCCCAATCGTTTCAAAACCAGCCAGTCAAGTATAAGTGCACGGTAAACTCCTATTCCCAAATAAGGAGCCAGAGCACGGAACACCCTTATCCTGATACTTTTATGTTTAGGATGACGGAGCTGTTCATTTCCTGAGACAGCTTCTCTGACAGGCCTTTCATACATCACCATACCATCCTTCAGGATACCGTAAAGGTACTTTCCTTTTTCTGTCACAGGCAAGACCAAAGAAACTCCGTACGTGTGCTCAGGCACATCTTTTCCCAGTCCCCAGAAATCTCCTATTGTCATATCAGAGACTCTGTTAGAGCTGGCAAAGCGGCATTTATAGCAGGAGTCCCTGTATGTAAACCCGTCCATGAACATACTGTAGAAAATATCTTCTGACCTGTATGCAGAAACCGGCTTATGGGTATATAGAAGATCTCCTTTCCTGTCTGATATTTCTATCTGGAAACGTCCACCCGGCCTGCCTATAGCGCGGCTGTCAATATGGAGGCTGTTTTTAATATATTTTCTGAACAGAGCTTCTGAAGGAACGCCATGACATACAATGTCTACTGTAAAAAGCCCAGGAGGTGTGGTTCTGAAGAATTGTCTTACTGCCGCCACCTGGCAAGGTGTCCCTATGAAAAGCACCTTCATTCCGCTGCTGATGTCTTTCTTAAGGCTTGCAAAAACCCCCTTCAATGAACTCTGGACATATTTAGATCCTTTAAGAAACTCTATATCAGCTTCCTTGTCCACTCTGACATGCCTTATTCCCTTCCATCCGTCACCGGAATCAGATACTGATGTACAACCATATACTACCCATCCTTCACGGACAAAATGACGGGCAAGCACAGAAGCGGCTCCTCCTGAGGTGCTGGACTTGTATTCTTCACTGTCACCGGCCCAGGCCGCATATGCTTTTTCAGGACATACTGACTCAATCCCGGTCCCGGCAGGGCAATATCTGGCACAAAGTCCGCAGTCTATACACTTTTCTTTATCAATATGAGGAAACAAATGGCCTAATTTCCCCTCTTTCATGGATATGCATTGCTTGGGGCACACTGCTTCACACAAAGAGCAGCCTGTACAAATGCTTTCAGGACACACTTTTTCCATATCAGGCCTCCTTTCTATTGAATATACGTTCTACCCAACCCCTGTACATTTTCCTTACACCGCTTCTTTCTCCTCTATCAAGCAATACAGCCCAGGCAGATGCAGCTACACAGAGCACAGATACTGCACAAAGTGTAAAAAAGCCCAATACACTGTCTTCCTCAAAGATGAGATACCTGAAAGCCACAGGCAATGGGAGTGAAAGTACCAGCAATCCTAAGACTCTCAGAATGACTTCCCTAAGATAACGTCTTAAAGAAAAGCCTATCTGCCGGCGGGCAAAAAGGAAACGTGCCACACCTGAAAGCAGAGTAAATAATATTGCAACACAAAATACAGCCTCCGGCTGAAATCCGGCCTTCAGAAGAAGGTATGAAGCCGGTATTACCATCAGGATGATTCCGCTGACTACCATCTGATATACCTTTATTCGTCCTGTTGCAGCAATTGACGTCATAAGAGGGCTGCCGAAAAGGGTCCCTGTCAAAGTGTCTGCTATAATCAGGACAATAAATGCCGAAGTATGATCAGGTACGTCTTTAAGCCATACTGAAAGTACTGCATCAACATTAAGCAAAAGAGGCAAGGCTATGAAAAAGAGCAGAAGGAATGAAAATTTAAGTCCGCGGAAAACCAGATTTTCCATTTCCCTTATTTCGCCTTGCGCATAGTTCTTCGTAATCTGCGGATTCATTGCAAGCTGGAAATTGGAA
>CALADR010000058.1 GCA_937890845.1 uncultured Bacteroidales bacterium
TTAATTCCGAAGATGAAAATGTGAAGTATGAAGTGTATGGTCCGGACAATGGACTTGAGATGTCTGAGTTGTCATCTCCAAGTTCAGGAGCGGATGGAGTAATATATTCGTTTTCTCTTGCATCTGGGGACAATGCAAAAGAAAGTTCTCTCCCTCTCACCCTTGACGCAGGCACAACACAGGCAACTGATGCAATCATAGAATCTCTGGTTAAGGCTTAGTGATTATGACAATCAATGAATATAAGAAGAAATATGCTTCTCTTACAAGTGCTCAGGTAAGAAGCCTTGCAAACGAATCATCAGAGTTCAGGGTTGAGACTGAAATGCTATATCGTAGAGCATACAACGCAAGCCTGAATAAGTCGTGTGGAGATTGCTGGATTGATGCCTATGCAGTGCTTATGAAGACTGACCCTGCAAAGTTTGATGCCTTGTCTGGGCGTTCATTTGACTTGAGAGCTGGTGCTTTGCTACTGGATGTGGTTAATGGAGACAATGACAAGATGTGTACAAGGGTGAATCTGACTGACGAATTGGCATTGTATCACCTGAAGACAAATCCGAACTGCATTGACTTCTTTAGTAGGCTGCCAGATAATTGGAAGGAACTCGTTGCTAATTACTCAGTAAATAAAAAAGCTAAAAATCCTTCCACTAAAGGCAAAAAGAAAAAGTAGTAGCTGCAACTGAGTCGGGCCTAAAAACTAATCGGTTGCATTGTTACGACAGTGCAGCCGATTTAATGTAAAGAATAGAATATGCGTATTGATTCATTTAAGACACAGACGGGTTTTGATAGTACGAATGTTAGGGCTATGAGAATCCAAGCCTACGGAGATAAGAATGATGTTCCGCAGAGAATAATGGAGATAGTTAGTGCGTCCGTCACTGCTTCTTCTTGTCTTGACACATATCAAAAGTTCATTATAGGCAGAGGGTTCAATAATGAGGAGTTTCGTAATACTGTTGTCAATAGTAAGGGAGAGACGGTTGCGACATTACAGAGACAGGTTTCTGAAGATTATGCAGAATTTGGAGGGTTCGCTATTCACGTGAATTATAATGCTTTCTATGAGATTAGCTCGTTGTGCCACGTTCCATTTGAAACAGTTAGATTCGAGAGCCTTGACGAGGACTATAAGTTCAATAGGCTTGCCATACATCCTGACTGGGGTAAACGAAATATAAAGCTTAAGAAATTTAGGCAATCAGATATTGTCTTTTTTCATTTTTACAATCCGGATCCGGCAGAGATTGACAGAGAGGTGAGGGATTCAGGAGGATGGCTCGCCTACAC
>CALADR010000059.1 GCA_937890845.1 uncultured Bacteroidales bacterium
GCCAAATATATTTTGTGCGGAAAAGCCACATATGCAGTATCAACCGGCTCCCAAAGGACATTCGGTACGGAAACAAGGAGTCTGCGGTATAAAATCATGAAATAACAGGCTGGTTATCTTATCATTCCTGTCGCTTTGTTCCAGTCGAGGGTTCTGTAGTAAGAATCATGGACCTTTTTATTGGTTACATAAGAGCTCAGGCCGCAGAATTCTGTTATAGGCATACCGATAAAGTTTTCTGTGGCCGCTTTGTATATGACGCAATCACTGATGGCTCTGTCGAACTTCTCGCTTTCTTCTTTGCTGACATCAAGATGCCTGACAATATCTCCGAGGTCGTAAAAAAACAAGTGCTCATACATCCGGCCGTAGCACTGTATCCGGACTGGATCCAATGTATCCAGCTTGTCTCTGTGGCTTGCGAAAATATCCCTGCATACCGAAGCCAGTTCCTCGGTCTTCCTGCAATCTACGAGTGAAATCGTGGCAGACTGCCAGTCACCTGTCTTGCTGTTGTAAAGATTGTAATAATCCTTGCAGATACCCTGGAGATCAGGTATATCCTGTTTCAGAATATACTTAGTCGTCTGGGAATAGTCAAATCCTTCTGAGATGACTTCAGTCGGGGAGAAGATGACTTTTCTGCATTTGTCCTTCAGCTGGTATGCAACTTCGACGCCCCCCATCAGGCATGAGTCGAACATTATGAATTCCATCTGCGCAGGTATGGCATCCGCAAAGTCTTTAAGGTCTATTTCGTATGTATGCTTTGTAGTTCCAGGTTCATATTCATTGCCTATTGCTGTCGGAGAAACTTTGTTATTGAAGAATTCAGGCTCAATCTTCTTGCCTGCTGGAAGCCATCCGGTTGAGTGGGACGAAAATATCATACCGTATTGTTTCCCCGGATACGTCTCCATTATATTGTCCAGTACAGTTCTTAACGTATTGGCATCTGCCGCCAAAGTGCCGGGAGTCATTGTCATCAGAGTATCCCTTGTGATTTTTCCGTATCTGTCTTTGGTTATTCTTGTCAGTGACGGGGATATGAGTCTGTTCCCTTTCGCCAGGTTGCTGAAAACTAAAAGTACTGCATTGCTTTTTGGTCCTGGAACATATCCGTTCAGCATTTTGTTGATATTGTCATTGATATCGTATGAAAGGTTATTGAGCCCGGCTGCATAGAACAGCAGAACCCTGTCAGCCCCCGAGAGATCTTCTTCAGGCAGGCCTTTGTTGCAAGATATGAGTGAATCAAGGCAGAGAATGCAGGCAAGTGCAGTTAAAATCAGATTCAGTATGTTCGTTCTCTTCATCATAACATACAAACTTACATAAAAATAACGATATTTTATAAGAAGCTGTTTAATTTTTTGTCATTGTAGATTTTATGATTTAATTTTGAGAATGCTTAAAAATAAACCGACACTTTATGAATAAAATTTTAAAAATGACGGCACTTACTGCAGTAACTGCTGCGGCTGTATCCTGCGGTAGCGGCAATGTACAGCCGCAAGACAAGGAATTCAAATATCTTATAGATGAATTCGCAGATCTTAAAATCATGAGATACCAGATTCCCGGATGGGACAGGCTTACCCTCCAGCAGAAGGAGTATGTATATCATCTTGGAGAAGCTGCCAAGTACGGCAGGGACATTATCTGGGACCAGCACGGAAAATACAATCTGAGGATCAGAAAAGCCTTGGAAAATATATTGGAGAATTACAAGGGAGACAGAACTGTCAAGGAATTTGAGGATTTTACAGTCTATGCAAAGAGGGTTTTCTTCAGCAACGGAATACATCACCATTATGCCGAGGACAAGATTTTTCCGGGCTGTCCGAAAGAATATTTCAGATCTCTTATGGAATCCTGCGGAAATGCTTCAGAGGCTGACGTACTTTTGGAGATAATCTATGACCCGAATATTTTTCCACAGAGGAAATCGACTGATTCCAAGGGAGATATCGTAGCTCAGTCAGCTGTCAATTTCTATGAGGGAGTGACCCGTAAGGAAGTTGAAGATTTCTATCATGAAATGGCAGACCCTAACGACCCTCATCCTGTTTCATATGGTCTTAACAGCAAGGTAGTCAAGGGTGAAGATGGAAAAGTAAAAGAGGAGGTATATCGTGTCGGCGGACTTTACTCTGCTGCTCTGGAAAAAATTACAGAAGAACTCGGCAAGGCTGCGGCAGTAGCTGAAAGCGATTTGCAGAAACAGTATATCGCTTCCTTGATAAAGTACTATCAGACAGGTGATTTGAAGCTTTGGGACGAATATAATATCCAGTGGTTGAAGGATACACTTGGAACTGTGGATTTCGTAAACGGTTTTGTGGAAGACTACAGCGACCCTCTCGGCCGCAAGGCATCCTGGGAAGCTCTTGTCAATATCAAGGACCACGATGCATCTGAAAGGACTACTGTAATCAGTGAAAACGCTCAGTGGTTTGAGGATAATTCTCCTGTCGATCCGGCTTTCAAGAAAAAGACAGTAAAGGGAGTGTCTGCAAAGGTTATCAATGCCACTACTCTGGCCGGAGACTGCTATCCTGCAACTCCTATCGGAATCAATCTTCCTAATGCAGACTGGATCCGCAAGGAATTCGGTTCCAAGTCAGTTACTATTGCCAATATCACTCATGCTTATGACAAGGCTGCACAGGAGTCGCCAAAGAGTACATTGAACGAATTTGCCTGGGATGAGAAAGAAATTGCAGATGCAAAGAAGTACCTCTCAATTACAGATGAGATTCACACTGACCTTCACGAATGTCTCGGCCACGGTTCAGGCCAGATTCTTCCGGGTGTTTCTCCTAACTCGTTGAAGGAATATAGTTCCGCACTTGAGGAAACAAGGGCAGACCTGTTCGGACTTTATTATATGGCTGATCCTAAGCTTGTAGAGTTGGGAATCCTTCCTGATATGGAGGCTTACAAGGCCCAGTATTCAAACTTTATCAGAAATGGTCTGATGGTTCAGTTCAGTAGAGTGGAGCTCGGAAGAAAGAATACTGAGGCTCATATGCAGAACAGGAAGCTGATTGCTGAATGGTGTTATGAGAAGGGTCTGAAGGACAATGTGATAGAGAAGAAAGTCAGAGACGGAAAGACATATTTTGTAGTTAATGACTTTGAGGCTTTGCGTGGTCTTTTCGGCAGTCTTCTTGCCGAGGTTCAGCGTATCAAGTCAGAGGGTGACTATAAGGCAGGTAAAAGACTTGTTGAAAAATATGCTGTTGATATTGACCCTGCCCTTCATAAGGAAGTGAAAGAAAGATACGATGCTCTCGGTCTCAAACCTTACGGCGGTTTTATCAATCCTGAGATAGTCCCTGTTACAAAGGCAGGAAAAGTAGTTGACTACGTGGTAGAATATCCTGACAATTATCTTGAGCAGATGCTTAAGTATGGACGTGAGTATTCGGCACTTTAAAGATATAGATATTCAAGAGGATAATTATGACAGATAGTAACAGCAAGTATCTTGATGATTATTCCAAATATCTGAAAATAGAAAGGGCGATGTCTCCGAACACGGCTGCGGCCTATCGTTCGGACATCGTCTTTTTTCTTGAGTATGCCGGTATTGACGCAGCCGGGATTACTTCTGACGATATTGTTTCATATATTTCATCAAGGGCGCAGACTGCACTTTCGGACAGGGACAGGCCGTTTTCCAAGAGGTCTCAGGCCAGATTACTGAGTGCTTTGCGTTCTTTTTTCAATTTTCTTATTCTTGAGAGGGTAGTTTCGGAAAATCCGTGCGATAGCGTGGAGTCACCTAAAATAGGGCGGTATCTGCCGGATGTTTTGTCTGTGGAGGAGATTGATTTGATAATGCAGTCTGTAGATTTGTCTGCTGTAAACGGAGTCCGTGACAGAGCTATTCTAGAGGTTCTTTATGGCTGTGGACTCAGAGTTTCAGAGGCTGTTACATTGTGTATATCAGAGATATATGCAAAGGAGCAGTTTGTCAGCATAAAAGGTAAAGGCAGCAAGCAGAGGCTCGTGCCGGTGGGTGAAGTTGCTTTGGATTTTATTGGCAGATACCTGGAATTGAGGCCGGAGCCTGCTGACAAATCATCGGAAGACATACTATTCCTTAACAGATTCGGCAAAGGGCTCAGCAGGGTATCTGTATTCACTATGGTGAAGAGACAGGCTATGCTGGCAGGTATACGTAAAGAAATCTCCCCGCATACATTCAGGCATTCATTCGCTACACATCTGCTGGAAAACGGGGCTGACCTCCGTGCCGTCCAGGAAATGCTGGGGCACGAAAGTGTGCTTACTACAGAAATCTACACTCACATTGACAGAAATGTCTGGCAGCAGACTGTGCTGCAATATCATCCGCGCAATTCGTTTTCTTTGGATATGGCTTCGTTGTAGCAGTGGCGGCATAGCGGCTCGTACGTGTCTTTTTCACCAAGTACCA
>CALADR010000060.1 GCA_937890845.1 uncultured Bacteroidales bacterium
TATCATTGCTGCAGGTCAGGAGTACAAGAAAATGGTGGAGGACTATGAGTCTGCGAAGGATATCATAGCCAACGAAAAAGATGAAGAACTCCGTGAAATGGCTAAGGAAGAAATAGCTGAAATAGAGCAGAAACTTCCTGATATGGAGCAGAATATAAAGCTGCTTCTTATTCCTGCCGACCCTCAGGACAGCAAGAACGCTATCGTTGAGATCAGAGGAGGAGCCGGAGGAGACGAGGCTGCCATTTTTGCTGGAGACCTTTTCCGTATGTACTCAAAATATATTGAAAGGCGAGGCTGGAAGATGGAAGTGACAAGCCAGTCGGAAGGTGCTGCCGGAGGATTCAAGGAAGTCGTTTTCAAAGTTATAGGCGACGGAGTCTATGGTGTGCTGAAATATGAGTCAGGAGTTCATCGTGTGCAGCGTGTTCCGCAGACGGAAACACAGGGCAGAGTTCATACGTCTGCTGCGTCAGTTGCCGTTCTTCCTGAAGCTGACGAGTTCGATATTGAGTTGAATATGAATGATATCAGAAAGGATACATTCTGTTCTTCAGGACCTGGAGGACAGTCAGTCAATACTACTTATTCTGCCATCAGACTTACCCATATTCCGTCAGGTATCGTGGTACAGTGTCAGGATGAGAAGTCTCAGCTGAAGAACTTCGACAAGGCTCTCTCCGAACTTCGTACACGTCTGTACAATATGGAGTATGAAAAGTACCTCAATGAGATTTCTGCAAAACGTAAGACAATGGTTTCTACCGGTGACCGTTCTGCAAAAATCCGTACTTACAACTATCCTCAGTCCAGAATGACCGATCACCGTATCAACTACACTATGTATAATCTTCCTGTCTTTATGGACGGTGACATACAGGAGGTGATTGACCAGCTTCAGGTGGCAGAGAATGCCGAGAGACTCAAGGCTGCAGAGTAACAGTAATTTATTTATAAACCTTTGGGGTGTGCTTGGTAACCACCCTTGGAGAACAGTCCTGCATCTGTCTGTTATTCAGGTGATGCAGGATTCTTTTCCGAAATTAAAAACAAGATATGCAAAACAAAAATCTTTCTGCGGATGCCTCAGGACAGAGGCAGATGCTTTCTGTGCCATTCGTATTGATGGCAATCCTTTTCAATGTGTGTCTCATAGCATCAAATCTTTTTGAGACGAAAATCTTTACTGCGGGACTGATTACCCTTACAGGAGGTGTCATTATTTTCCCGGTATCCTACATCCTTAATGACTGCATAGTAGAAGTATGGGGGTACAAGAAGGCAAGGCTTGTCATCTGGACAGGTTTCGCCATGAACTTTTTTGTGGTAGCTATGGCCCAGATTGTCAGACTGCTTCCTGCTGCTGACTTTTGG
>CALADR010000061.1 GCA_937890845.1 uncultured Bacteroidales bacterium
TGTTCCGCAGTCCGGACAAAATTCGGGAAAGACAGGAAGAGTGACATCTTTCTGTCTTTCAGATAGTTCCACGCCTGTTATCTTAGGTATGATTTCTCCTCCTTTTTCAACATACACATAATCTCCAATATGTATATCAAGAAGCTGCATCTGGTCAAGATTATGAAGGGAGGCCCGCTTGACCAAGGTGCCTGAAAGCTGAACTGGTTCAAGATTTGCTACCGGGGTCACTGCTCCTGTTCTACCTACTTGATAATCAATGGAAAGTAGTTTTGTTAAAGCCTGCTCTGCTTTGAATTTATATGCTACGGCCCACCTTGGGAACTTTGAGGTGTAACCCAGTTCTTTCTGGTATGGCAGTTCGTTTATTTTGATTACTATGCCGTCCGTTGCAAACGGAAGGAATTTTCTCTGTACATCCCAGAAACTGATATATTTTTCGACATCTGACAGACTGTCGCATATTTCTCTTTTGTCTGAAACTGGAAGTCCCCATGATGCAGCGGCATCCAGAGCTTCCTTATGTGTAGGAAATGGGAGATTTTCTCCCAATATGTGATATAGTGTACACTCGAGGCCTCTGTGTCCCACTTCTTTTGGATCAAGAAGCTTCAACGATCCGGAAGCAGCGTTCCTTGGATTGGCAAAAGGAGGGTCTTCGTCTCTCTCCCTTTCCGCATTAAGTCTGTCAAATGCTTTGTACGGCATATATATTTCTCCCCTTATCTCAAATTCATCAGGAAAACCGCCTCCTTTGAGTGTTTGCGGGATATTGCTTATATGTCTGACATTTTCAGTTACATCGTCTCCTATATTTCCGTCGCCTCTGGTCAGGGCCCTGAAAAGTCTTCCTTTAACGTAAGTAAGACAAATGGCCGTGCCGTCAAATTTAAGTTCACAACTGTAAGAAAACGAATGACCGAGTCCTCTTGATGCCCTTTCGGCAAATGCCTCCACTTCCGACATATCGTAAGTGTTACCAAGTGAAAGCATGGGATATTTATGATTATATTGGGCAAATTCCCTTTTTCCGTCTCTGCCAATGCTTTCTTTCAGATCGCTTCCGACTTTTTGGGTAGGGGAGTCTGGAGTTATCAGATCTGGATACGCCTTTTCCAGACCGATAAGCTCATTCATCAGCATATCGTATTCATAATCAGTGATTACCGGAGCATTACTGATATAGTAAAGCCGGTTGTTCTCCTCAATTGATTTCCGGAGAGAGTCTATCCGTTTTCTGGCCTCTTCTTTATTAAGCATAAAATTAGATACACATAAAATGCAAATTTAACGTTTTTTTCGCGGAAATTCCCCGAAAAATAGATAATTTTGTGGCGTCAATAAAGAAATAAAATCATTAGTAAGGAATATTATTAACTTTAAAGAGTTTTTAAAGATGAAAGATGCTGTTATAATTCTTTGCGGTGGCGGTCCTGCCCCGGGTATGAACTCAGTTTCAATGAGTATTACAAAGACATTCCTGGCGAGAGGTTTCAGGGTTATCGGTCTTAACGGAGGTTATTCCGGTCTGTTCAGCAAGAATTGAAATGAGCCGTTTCAAACCTACCGACAAAGATTTTGAGGAGAACTTCAACCTTGACCTGTTCAAGGACAATAATATCAAGCTTCTCGTTACAATCGGAGGTGACGATACAGCTTCTACAGCAAACAGAATTTCAAAATTCCTTGCTGCAAAGCAGTATCCTATTTCAAACATCCATTGTCCTAAGACCATAGACAATGACCTTCCTCTTCCTGCAAATGCTCCTACTTTCGGATACAATTCAGCCAAGAATGAAGGTGCCCGCATAGCAAGGACTGTTTATGAAGATGCACGTACTTCCGGAAACTGGATGGTAATCTCTGCAATGGGACGTACTTGCGGAAGCCTTGCACTCGGTCTTGGTGAGGCTACACACTGTCCAATGACCATTATTCCTGAGATGTTTAACAAGACAAAGATAACCCTTGACAAGATTATCAAATTGTCTATCTCTACTATCCTTAAGAGAAAAACCCTTAACCTTGACTACGGTACTATCATCGCAGCTGAAGGACTTTTCCATGAGCTTGACATCAAGGAACTTGAGGATGCAGGAGTACGCTTCTCTTATGACGAGCACGGACCCCCGGAGCTAGGCAAAGTGTCTAAGGCTGTTCTTTTCAACGACCTTCTCGAGGCTGAACTCAAGAAGATAGGCCTTAAGATCAAGAGCCGTCCTGTTGAGATCGGTTATGAGGTTCGTTGCCAGGATCCGGTAGCTTATGACCTTACTTACTGTACAGAGCTTGCATTGGGCGTATATCAGCTTTACAGTGAAGGTAAGACTGGATGTATGGTTTATGTGGATACTTGCGGAAATGTATCTCCTCTTTATCTTAAGGATCTTCAGGATCCTGAGACAGGAAAGATTCCTCCAAGAAGAGTGGACATCAACTCAGGTACAGCACAGAACTACTACAAGTATCTTGCTCACTATATCTCAGAGGAAGATTACGAGGCTGCAAGACAGTTTGTAGCAAATCCTGAGGAGTATGATTTCTTCAAGATTCTGAACTGGTAAATGAAAATGTAGACTAAGGTCATACATCTACATATAAACGATTGAAGGAGAGCTGACGAAACAGCTCTCCTTCAATCATTTGTATGACGATAGTTATCATTAACTATCAATGTTTTTGTACCGTATTTGTACCAAAAGTGAATTTAGAGAGCAAACTCGTAGAGATACGTTAGGGAATAATTTTTAAAAGACATGTGCCCGCTGCGGTCTGGCGTACATTATTCGGTTTACCAATGGCAAGTATTGCTGCACAAAATGTCATGATGCCGGTCCTTACCTAAGCAGGCATTCATGATGGTGCAACCGGAAGTGCTGACTATACACAGATATGGATAGCCATTTGTGAATAATGGCTGCAAATCATTTTCAAGAGAGGTGGCATCCGGGACTTTTATAACAAACCTGATTGGCCGTTTAATGTTCCAGAGGACAGCATCCAGCACTGGGCTAATTCATCAATTTACTCTCTAACGCAGCGGATTGAGCCTCCGAAAGCACGGCCGAAGCTTTGAGCAGGGTTGATATTGCCATAGTTAAAGCTGAGGTCGTACGCATTGCTGCTATAACTTGATTCAGGAGTAACCGACCAATAATAACCAAAAGAACCGACAGAGACCAACGCGCCGGCGTTGTTGTTGCGATAGCCTGCATCAGGGTACCAACAAACGTCCACACTATTGGTAAGCTTCCTTGTACTTCTACCTGAGGCACCCAAATTAAAACCTCTGTCAGTGCTGCTATAAGCATTTGAATCAAAAGAACTAGATGTACCGAAAGCTCTGGACCATAAGCCGTCTTTTCCGCCATCAGGCACCCTGTAACCTGCAGGACAAGGATCGTATATAGTCTTGGTGGACTGCCAACGAGTATTATCCGTAGAACTGTTGCCAGAATAATACCAGTCCTTATTACTGTCATTATAAGCGATATACGTCGTCGGATGAGCTATAGAATAGGATATTGTTCCTTCTGATTTTGATGAAGCTACGGCATTCGGCCAAGAAATAGTAGACGCAGCCTCACTGTTTGAAGAAATCGATGATGACGCCAAGAACGGGTCTTTCCGACCCCATTGATAGATAAGACCTAAAGCCCCTACATCTCCAGGAGTTGCAGAAGTAGCCCCGAGATTACGATCCATCACTGTGCCGGCGTCATTATTATAGATATGGTCTTCAGGCTGATCCGTAAACCAAATATGCCAGCTCCAAAGTATTGTACCGGCAGCATCCTTGGCCGCAATCAAGGCATTGCCTTCCTTGAAATCGGAATTGGTCCCAAAATAAACTGCCCCACCATCATATGATACATTGGATACCAGATCTCCCTTCTGAGGTACCGCAGAAGTGCCAAAAGTCTCCCAGAGGACTTCCACCGAGGAAACATTGCCAACTGGCTCAGAACTATTGCCTTTGACTGCTTCAAATCTGTAATCGCCAGGCTTGGAAATAATATAACAATTAGCAGGATTGCTCAGGAAAACAGACTGTCCCTTGGTCTTGAATGAGGACAACTCACTATAGAAAGTCTGGCCATTGAAGACAACTTCATAAAAATAATAGTACTGGGTATCCTGAGATAACCCGTCTATTTTTATAATAAAGTCATTTCCTTGAAACTTGGTATATTCGATTTTACCGTCATTTTCATAAATAGTCAAATCTCCGGACTTGCCATAATAAACAGTAACCTTAAGGTCAAAACTCTTATTGGAAACTGTACCATTAAAGTTGGCCGATACTTTTGTAACCTCTCCTATGTTAAGAGTTACAGGACACAAAGGCTTGATTGGTACTGTAATCTCTGTTCCATCCTTCAGTGTGAGGTGGAGACTCGTCTCGTCATGTGTAACTGATTGGAACATAGACTCTCCATCTGTGCCTGCCGGACCCTGTGGGCCTATAGCCGGACCTAATTCCTCCCATGAAGATCCGTTGTCATAGGATACATACCATTTATCGTTTTCTATCTTCAACTGAGGGGTAATACCTGGTCTGTCACCAGATTCTCCACGACCATCAGCGATTACCTTTTGACCGTTGTCATCAAGAAGCCAGTCTCCGTTAAGAGTCCAATAGTAGATTCCGTCAGTATCCTGCCTGACACCGATAATCGGAGTCTGACCGTCTTTACCATCCTGACCGTTTTGGCCGTCCTTGCCATGGTAGATAGTAATAGGTTGAGCCTTTGCAAAGGTTATAGTATAACCAATGACTTTTCCTGCACTTTTTATCGGAGTCACATTGGTTATGTAATCTTTATTAGCCTCAGCATTGACCAAAGTCTGGAGAGCCTCAATGTTGGTATTCATCTGTTTGCACAATTCCTCCAATGCAGTTACCCTCTTATCCAGAGAATCAATATTGCTCCACAAGTCGCTTGGGTCAAATTTGCTGCATCCGACTGACATTAATAATATGGAGCAGCATAAAAGTAAAACTTTCTTCATTGTTACAAATTTTGTTTTTAATTCTATTGTTCGTGATGCATATCCTTAACTGATGTATTACCGGAACTTTAGGTCAGAACAAGTTTCGGCAGTGTCTTGTTTTTACGGTCATTGATATGAATCCGGTTATAACTCCCAGTCAAATATTATGCTTTCGATTCTCAGAAGCAAAGTCCCGGAAGATGTCCGGGCTTCAGCACCCCTTGCCGTCAATACTGCATGAAGCCCCGCTTACCGGATCATTTTCCTGGCCGTCGTATTTGCAAGGTGAGGTAAGACCGGCCTCTTCTGCTGAAAAAGTGACGGTACCGTCTTCAAGCAGGAAGCATGGAATTCCTATATAGCCTTTTTCTTTTACTGGATCAAATGCTGGATTGCTGTCACGCAACCTGAGAAACTCCTTGAGATACTTGGCGTGTGTTCCTATGTCTATAATTTCATATCTGCTGTTCCCAACTGCCTCGTCTTTGATTCTGGTGCAGTCCGGGCAGGTACTCATTCCGTAAATTCTGATCATATCGCAATACTTTTTCATTATTGTCATTTGAGCAAAATTCGCAACTTAGTTTTATTTATCCAAGAATAGGAGAGTTTTATTATATGTCGCACATACGTGAGCGGCCGAAAGTTTTTCTACAAAAGGAGTTCGACCGTTTGTTTGAAATGGCGTAATTGTGTAACTTCACACCTGATGAGTATTATAGCTACCAAAATTCGCAGAAAGACATATATTGAGTGCAACATTTTTATTTATTTCAGCATCTGTAAAACGTTAAAATTTAGTGCTATGAAAGAGTTTTTGACCAAATTTTCCAGGCTTTTCCTTCCTTTATTCGGAGTCAGTGCTATGATTTCATGTATGAGAGATATGTATGGCTGCCCGTACTCTGATTTTGAAGCAAAAGGAGTGGTTACAGATGAAGAAGGAAACGGGATAAACGGTATCCGTGTAGTCCTTTCCAGCGAGCCACTTGACACTGGTTTGAAGGTCCATGCCGATACGTTATGGACGGATGGCAACGGAGAATATGGAATGACATCCGAATATGTTGCCTTCAGGAATGAAGTGTATATGAAATTTGAAGATGTGGATGGAGTTGAAAACGGAGGGGAATTCTCGGCTGTTGAAAAGACGGTTCCTGTAGTTCAGGTAAAAGAAGGTGACGGCTCCTGGTATGAAGGTGCCTATGAGGCGGAGGCGGATGTTACGATGACCAGAAAGAAATAGTTTGGAAACTTGATTGATGAATTATGTCCGGATTGTCCATCAAACAGAGAATAGCATTTGAACTTCACCGCCAGTTGGTCCTCGATAATGCTGAAAAACACGAGTTGAGACAGTTGTTTTGGGAGTGTACGCTCAGATGCAACATGAAATGCCGTCATTGCGGAAGCGACTGTAAAGTATCTTCTCTTCATCCTGATATGCCGTTTGCAGATTTTGAAAAAGTGCTGCGCCGTATTAAGGAAAAGTATGATTCTCATAAGATTATGGTCATAGTTACCGGTGGTGAGCCTCTTATGAGAAAGGATATAGAGCAGTGCGGAAGGGCTATTTATGATATGGAATTCCCGTGGGGAATAGTCTCAAACGGACTGCTGATGACACCTAAGAAAATCGACGGGCTTCTTCGCTCGGGCCTTCATGCGGCGACAATCAGCCTTGACGGATTCCAGGCAGAGCATGAGTGGATGCGTGGAGTGCCGGGAAGTTTCAAAAATGCATCTGAAGCTGTCAGAATCCTTGCGAACGAGCCGTCAATCAAATTTGATGTAGTCACTTGTGTGAACAATA
>CALADR010000062.1 GCA_937890845.1 uncultured Bacteroidales bacterium
AATTTTCAGGAAGAACCCATTTTACTTTCTGTGACACCGAACAGACATGTATTTTACTGTCAGTTATAGCATAACTTATAGAAAAAGTATATGGTGTAACATTCGGAAGCTTACCGTCTTCTCTCCTTATAAAGGAAGAAAACCTGTCTTCCATATCATATACTTCTATCTCAAGCGGAAGACCGTCTTTACTGATATGCAGGATTCCCGAGCAGTAAATCCTGTTCTTTTTCGGAAAAACACCGTTCTTGCTTCTGAATGATATGGCATACTCCACTCCATCACCGCTTGCCTTGCTGCCTTTGACTTCGTAATGATAGTCATTTACATGCTTGGGATTCAGAGGAGAATAAAGCTCCAAAGCCCGCTTCCGGATAAGAGGCATCAGCGAAAGACTATTGTCCATATCCTTGTAGAGGTATTCCAACAGCCCATCTCCTGAAATGATTATCATATTATTTACTTCCTGCCTGTCAGGGAAATAATTGTTTGTTATAAATGCATCCAACGGATAGAATTCAGTGTATGAGCTCTTGTCATCGAAATACAGTTTCGGTGCAGTCATAGTAAAATCGACAGAGCCCCAGATACCTGTAACAGCCGACAAATTCCTGCATCTGTCACCGGAATAAGATGTTCTGACTACTGTCATCAGAGAAATATAATCCCTTGCATAATTTGAAGAAAAGAAACGTGCCATATCTTTCACAATATGCCTGGCATCCCTTTCTGCATAGACGATTGAAGAGTCGATGTTTTCAGTCAGAAAGTCAGGGTAATGAGCAGGAATTGTAGCACTATTGTCATCTTTGCCTGATATTACTGCAAATGATACCAGATAAAACAATAAGATACTGAATAATTTTTTATCCATGGTTTTAGAAGTTGTCTAAAATTTTTTCAAAAATCTTTTATGGCTTTATCATGACTTGCCGATCCGGAATCTCAGCAAAATAAACTCTTCCTTATGCGCTTTGAATACCGGTTGGTACCGCAGAAGGTGCTTTCCGGTACCGAATGCTCTCGGAAAGTAGGTTTGTACCGTAAGACCCGCTTTCCGGTACAAACCTACTCCTCATCCTCCTCTTCGGGAACCATGTTGGCAGCATATTTTCGCCATTTGTCGATGAGAGCCTGCATGTCGTCCGGTATAGGGGAGTCAAACTGGATATGTTTTCCCGTGCGCGGATGGACGAAGCCCAGTGTCTTGGCGTGAAGGGCCTGGCGCGGCAGGAGCTTGAAACAGTTTTCTATGAACTGCCTGTATTTGGCATAGATAGTACCCTTGCGGATTTCGGCCCCGTCGTAGCGTGCATCATTGAAAAGCGGGTGCCCTATCCAGTTGAAATGGACCCTGATCTGATGGGTTCTTCCTGTCTCCAGCCGGCATTCCACTACAGTGACATAGCCGAACCTTTCAAGCACCCTGTAATGTGTGACAGCATGCTTTCCGTGGTCTCCTTCAGGGAAAACCTTGAACCTCATCCTGTCGTTGGGATCGCGTCCTATGTTGCCGGTAATCGTGCCTTCATCCTCCTTTATATTTCCCCATACGATGGCCACATACCTGCGGTCAATCGAGTGTACGAAGAACTGTTTTGCCAGGTCAAGCTGAGCTTCGTCATTCTTTGCTACGACCAGCAGACCGGAAGTATCCTTATCGATACGGTGGACCAGCACGCCCATCCTCTCATCCTCGGCATCAGGACCTTGGCTTATTACCAGAGTTCCGGAAAAATGCCCGTGTCCAGGGTGTACGACCAGACCTGCCGGCTTGTTGAGTACCAGAAGGTCATCATCCTCATATACGATGTCCAGAGGAATGTTTTCAGGAAGGATTTCAAGGCCTCTGCGCTGGTATGGCATCACAAAAGTCACTACATCCCCAGGGCGTACTATACAGTTAGCCTTTGCAGTCTTTCCGTTGACTTTTATGAAGTCTTCCTTTATGGCCAGCTGTATCCTGTGTCTGGATGTGTTTTCCATGTGAGTCGCAAGGTACTTGTCAACCCTCATAGGAGCCTGGCCTTTGTCCAGTTCGAAGCGGAAGTGCTCGAACATTTCCTGCTGCTCATCCTCGCAGCCGTCTGTTTCGTCTGTATCTATAT
>CALADR010000063.1 GCA_937890845.1 uncultured Bacteroidales bacterium
TGTGCCTTGATGTACTGGTAGGCAATCGTAGCCGATTCTTTCATCACATCTCCGAGGTTTCCTGTCATTGAAAGTATTCCTTTGCCATTGCTGACAGAGCTTTCTATGAAAAGTATTTCACCTCCCATTTCAGTCCAGGCGAGACCTGTTACTACTCCAGGTGCTTCATTGCCTTTCTGCATATCGTGAAAGTTGGTAGGAAGACCAAGGTATTCTTTAAGATGCTCAGGCTTGATGGTTGCGGGACGTTCCTGCTCAAGTGCGATTTTCTTGGCTGTCACACGCGCTACCTTTGCTATCTGTTTTTCAAGACCTCTGACTCCTGATTCCCTGGTGTATTTGTCAACTATGGCTGCAATGGCGGAAGAACTGAACTTCAAGTCTTTCTTCTCAAGTCCATGCTCTTCCAGCTGCCGCGGAATCAGGTAGTCTTTCGCAATTGCAGCTTTTTCTTCTGCAAGGTATCCGCTTACCTGAATCATCTCCATCCTGTCTTTAAGGGCTGGCTGGATAGTTGATGTCGTGTTTGCCGTAGTGATGAACAGAACATTTGACAAGTCATAGTCAATATCCAGATAATTGTCGTGGAACGTTGTGTTTTGTTCAGGATCAAGGGCTTCAAGAAGAGCTGACGAAGGGTCACCCTTGAAGTCACTGCTCAGTTTGTCTATTTCATCCAGAACAATCACAGGATTTGATGTACCTGCCCTGTTGATGCCGTTAAGTATCCTTCCAGGGAGTGCTCCGATATATGTTTTCCTGTGGCCTCTTATTTCTGACTCGTCGTGCAGTCCTCCCAATGCTATCCTGATGTATTTTCTTCCCAGTGCCTTGGCAATTGATTTCCCGAGACTGGTCTTTCCTACGCCTGGAGGTCCCCACAGGCATAGAATAGGGGATTTCATATTTCCCTTGAGTTTCAGTACGGCCAGATATTCAATGATTCTTTCCTTTACAGTCTCAAGACCGAAATGGTCTTTGTCAAGAATTTTCTGGGCATGTTTTAAATCCAGGTTGTCCTCGGAAAATTCATTCCAAGGAAGGTCCAGCATGAATTGGATATAGTTGTACTGTGTGCTGTATTCTGGTGAATTAGGATTGCTTCTTTCAAGCTTGGCCATTTCCTTTTCAAAAATCTCCTTAACTTCTTCAGGCCATTTTTTGGTTTCAGCTTTTGCCCTGAACTTTTCGAAGTCTTCCATTTCATCCATACCAAGTTCTTCCTGTATGGTACGAAGCTGGTTGTTCAGGTAGTATTCTCTCTGCTGCTGGTCTATTTCGCTTTTTACCTTCTGGTTTATGTCCTGCTTGATTTTAAGTAGTTCTATTTGGGTGTCAAGCACAGACAGAAGCTTCATCGCTCTGACTTTAAGGTCTTCATATTGAAGAAGTTCCACTTTATCCATAAAGTTTTCAACCTCTATGGTAGTCGCAATAAAGTTTACAAGAAAGTCGAAACTGTCAATTGCTTTCAGCGCCGAAATGGCTTCTTTCGGTACAAAAGACGATAGCTTGAGAATGTTTACAGCCTTGTCTTTCAAGGCTTCGCTGATCATCTTGGTATTGTTTTCTCCAATCTCAGGGATAATATCGTCAAGGTAGGTGACCTGTCCGAGCATATAAGGCTCGTATTCTACAATGCTTTCGATTTTGAATCTCTTGAAACCCTGAAGTATTGCAGTCAGTGTGCCGTCCGGCATCTCAAGTGTCTTTATAATCTTTGCAACGGTACCGTATTCGTATAGGTCTTCTTTCTGAGGATCTTCCACGATGACATCATTCTGAGGCACAGCACCTATAAATGCATTGTTTTTCTCTGCATCCTCAATCAGTCTTACTGATTTTTCTCTTCCTATAGTAATCGGGAAAACGGCTCCCGGAAAGAGAACCGCATTTCGCAATGCAAGGATTGGAAGTGAATCAGGAAGGTCTTTCTCATCTATTTTGAGAAAACCGTCTCCCGGCATTACCGGAATTATACTTACTTCTGCTCCTGTCGGTGACATTATGTCTTTTATGTCTTTCATTTTTTATCGTGTCTTATATTATTTAAGGAATAGTCGTTAATTATATTACAGCATACTGTCAAAATGACAGTTTTTATTATCTGCTCATCGGGCCCGCCATTAATGTCAATCTTTATGCCACAATCTGTTCTGAACAGCCCCCTGTTTCTGTCTTACTTTGATACTGGCAGGCAAATATAGATATGAAAATGAAAATAAATTCAATTACGATTTTGAATATTAAAAAAATAACTCTACTTTTGCACTCCTGTTTAAGACTATATAATTGGATTAAATACATAAAGTTATGACTAAGGCAGAAATCGTTAACGAGGTTGCAAAAGCAACTGGTATTGAGAAGATCGCGGTTCAGACTGTGATTGAGGCTTTTATGGATTCTGTGAAAGACTCACTTGCAAAGGGTAATCCGGTGTTTCTCAGAGGATTCGGCAGTTTCATAATCAAGCATAGGGCTGAGAAGACTGCTAGGAATATCACCAAAAGCACAACTATGACTATTCCGGCTCACGATATCCCGGCTTTCAAACCGGCTAAAGTATTTGTGAACGAAGTAAAAAAATAATATTTTAAAATTTTAAGAGTATGCCAAGCGGTAAGAAAAGAAAGAGACATAAGATGGCTACGCACAAACGTAAAAAACGTTTGCGCAAGAACAGACACAAGAAGAGAAAGTAGTCTCTTGGTCTGCCATTTTAGCAGTTGCTGAATTGAAAGAGGCTGTCCGTAAAAGTTACGACAACCTCTTTTTGCTTTTAATTGTACGTATTCAATGGATGAATCTGTTAAAGACCTTATTGTTGACGTAAATTCGTCAGAAGTTTCGATTGCACTGATGGAAAACCATCGTCTTATCGAGCTTAACAAGGAGTCCAGCAAAGGGCACAGCTTCTCTGTAGGTGATGTCTACCTTGGAAAAGTCAAGAAAATACTTCCTGCGCTCAATGCTGCCTTTGTGGATGTCGGCGACGAGAAAGAGGCATTCGTCCAC
>CALADR010000064.1 GCA_937890845.1 uncultured Bacteroidales bacterium
GTATGAGAGAGATTCCGAAAGACAGACCTGTTTACTTGTACTGTGGTGTAGGCTCGAGAGGCTACCTTGCTTCCAATATTCTCCTTATGAATGGATACAAAGATGTAAAGAACCTTATAGGCGGACTTAAACTCTACAATGCTGCCATAACGCCACTACCTCAGCCTAAGCCATTTGCATCAGCTTCTTCCGGCTCAGTAAAGCTAACTGCAGGCGCAGTCTCGGATATCAGGACAATAAAGATAGATGCATGCGGTATTTCTTGTCCCGGACCGATACTGAAGCTAAAGAAAAATATTGAAGATCTGAGCGAAGGCGAACAACTCGAAATCACAGCCACAGATGCCGGCTTTCCTCGTGATGCCGAAGCATGGTGCCAGACCACAGGCCACCGCTTTGTCTCTGTTCATTCAGGAAGCGGTAAATACAATTGTACAATTCCACACACCATCAAAATCCGGAAAATGTGAAAATTCGACTAAAAATTGGCCGGATTATGTGAAAATTACCCCTCAAAATAGCACGGATTATGTGAAAACTGCTATCTTTGCAATGAATAATATAAGATTTACGATATGGATAATCTGCTTAGAAGAAAGGTTGACACATACCTCAAGGATTGGAAGAACAACCCTGATAGAAAGCCACTTATAATCAAGGGAGCACGTCAGATTGGCAAGACTCGTTCAATAGAACACTTTGCCAATCAGAACTACAAGCACGTCATTCAGATTAATTTTGTTGAGCAGAAGAAGTATCGCGATATCTTCAACGACGGTTTTGAGGTGGATACAATCCTCAGAAACATCTCGCTGCTCAACCCAGGATTTGAGTTCGTTCCAGGCGAAACACTCTTCTTTTTTGATGAGCTTCAGGCATGTCCTAATTGTGCGACCTCACTGAAGTTCTTCAAGCTTGATGGCCGCTTCGATGTCATCTGCTCCGGTTCACTTATGGGAATCAATTATACGGAGATCGAGTCCAATAGCGTTGGATATAAAGAAGACTACGAGATGTATTCAATGGACTTCGAGGAGTTCCTTTGGGCAAACGGCTATAAGGAGGATTTCATAGAGGCCCTTTACCTACACATGAAGGAAGTCAAACCGCTTTCCACCCTGCAAACGGATAAACTTTTCGAACTCTTCCGTGACTATGTGACAATCGGAGGTATGCCTGAAGTTGTCAAGACATTCGTAAACAACAAGAATTTCAGCGGCACACTCGCTATTCAGAAGCAGCTTCTCAAAGACTACGAAGAAGATATCACTAAATATGTAGAAGGCCTTGACAAAGCTAAAGTCAAAGCCGTTTATAACCATATCTCAACCTTCCTTGCAAAAGAGAACAAGCGATTCCAGATCACCAAGATTGGAAAGAACGCACGCAACAGAGATTATGTTGGATGTGTCGAGTGGCTTGCTGATGCTGGCGTAATCAACATCTGCTATTGCCTCAATCAGCCGGAACTTCCGCTCAAAGGCAATTATGATCAAAAACTCTACAAGATATATTTCAAGGACACAGGACTTCTTATCGCATCACTTGACGAAGAAGCCCAGGAAGATCTCAGAGCCAATAAGAATCTCGGAACTTATAAAGGTGCAATCTATGAGAATATCGTAGGTGACATGATGGTAAAACAAGGATACGACCTTTATTACTACCACAGTGACAAGCCTGCACTTGAAATGGACTTCTTCGTAAGAGATGCAGATTCACTCATTCCTGTAGAAGTCAAGGCAACTGATGGAGCCACAGCTTCCCTGAACAACCTGCTGAAGGAAGACAAGTACCCAGACATCAAGTATGGAATCAAGTTCGGCTACAAGAACATAGGCTTCAACAGCAAGTTCTACACCTTCCCATACTTCCTTGCCTTCCTCCTCAAGAGATTCATTGCAGAGAGAAAGGATGTTTAAATTATGGGGGTATTCCTAACATATGCTCCTAATGAAAGTGGAGCGCTTGTCCACGTTGATGATGTCGCCAATGGTGCAAAGTGTGAGTGCCACTGTCCGTTCTGCAATTCTCCTCTTCACGCCAAGAATGGTGGAAATCAACGGGAACACCATTTCGCACACGCACACGGTAAAGAATGCGAAGGAGCATATGAGTCAATTCTACATATGTTGGCCAAAGAAATCCTTCAAGAGACAGGCAGAATAATGCTGCCAAAATCTGACGATGGCCACTTTCCATCCGGTTCTGTCCGTATTTACAATATTGAGATTGAAAAAATGGATGAGCGCTACGGGATTAAACCTGATGCCGAAGGTATTATGGACAATGGAGAGCGTATTCTCATTGAATTCTATGTCAGTCATAAAGTAGATCAAAAGAAACGTCAAATCATAGTTGACAACGATCTCAAGTGTATTGAGATCGATATTAAATATCAAGCTCTCAACAAAGTTGAATTGAAGAAATTCTTGACCAATACAGACAAAGGTCGAAAATGGATACAAGCAACTCCACAATCTCCTAAATCAAAGAGTTCTTCCAATAGTTCAAAAAGGGACCCAATGTATGAGAAAACCAGAGACATCATAAAAGATATATTTGATAACGGCACTATCATCATTCATCCGCATGGTCGTTACGAGTCATTTGATTTGCGACAATGGGGATATGATGTTTGCGAAATTAACAAAAGATTCAGAGGCTTTAAATCAGACTTGCTATTATACAATACTTCGGTAAATTTTTCCATGAATCTACAAGAAATAGGAATTCAGCGCATGTCTTGTCTTGATTCTGGTTGCCTCCGATTGAAGCAGTTCATCTTCTCCAGTGTATACGCATAAACTCCGAATGACAAAAGAAGTCCTGCAGCAGAAGGATATGCGGATATAGGAAACACCTCTTCCGGCAGAACATTATTGCAAAACTGAACGTCCGTAACTCTGCAGAGGCATGCAAAATAGCACGGAACCTGGGACTCTTCTGATTTTTTTACAGTTTCATCAAACAAACCCTCTATGTATCATATTTTCTATCTATATTTGTAGGTTTTCGTGTTAATCTTACTTTGACTGAATGAAATCGATAAAAGAAATATACCGCATCGGCAAAGGCCCGTCAAGCAGCCATACAATGGGACCTGACAAAGCTTGCAGAATGTACCTTTCACATCATCCTGAAGCCAGGAAATTCTATGTAACCCTTTACGGTTCCCTGGCTGCTACTGGCAAAGGCCACCTTACCGATGTGGCTATAAATGAAGCACTCTCCCCTATCGGACCTGTCGAGATAGAATGGCAGCCCAAAATATTCCTGCCTGCACATCCGAATGCACTTAAAATAGCGACTGTGGATGAAAATGGAGGTAAACACGATGAGTGGACTTTCTACAGTGTCGGAGGCGGTGCTGTAAAATGTGACGAACTCCCGGAAGAAGAGGCATCAGACATATATCCGCTCAATACCCTTACAGAAC
>CALADR010000065.1 GCA_937890845.1 uncultured Bacteroidales bacterium
TGAAACCACCACTACCGCATCCATTCCGAGGGCCTCGCAATTTGCCTTTACAGAATCAGCAGGTTCAGATGAAAAATCCTTATATGCAGTTTCTTCCGAACTTACCATAAAAGGCATCACAATGCCGGACTGATCCACTACTGCCACCTGTTTGCCCTTGTCTTTTGTGGCAAACATTATAATACTCGGCAGAACGCACATTGCCGCAAAAAATACCGGAGCAAGAAAAGTTGTCAGCAGGAAAGATTTCTTCTTCACCCTTGTGAGATATTCCCTGCCGATTATAACATTTATTATTCTGAAATTCATGATTTATTCCCCCTCAGTTACCAGTTTGATGAAAATATCGTTCATTCTCGGTACAAGTTCCTTGAATGAGTTAACGGCAAATGATCTGGAAATTACCCTGTCGAGTACTTCATTTCCTGTCACGCCCTGCTCAATGGCTAAAACCGCTGTATGCCGTCCCGAATCATCTCGGTCAGAAAGGACTCTGAAAATTCCTGTTTCAGACTCCAGAACATTTTCCGAAGTGTATATCAGCTCTACATTGTTGTTACCGTACCTGTGCCTTATCTCATCCACACGGCCTGATATCACAAGTCTGGATTTGTTGATAAGAGCAATATTGTCGCAAAGTTCCTCCACTGACTCCATATTGTGGGTGGAAAGTACTACTGTAGCGCCGTTTTCCTTAAGTTTCAGAATTTCGTCCCTTATGAGCTGGGTATTCACAGGGTCGAATCCGGAAAAAGGCTCATCCAGAATAAGAAGTGAAGGCTTGTGCACGACTGTGGTAATGAACTGCACCTTCTGCGCCATTCCTTTCGAGAGTTCCTCGACTTTCTTGTTCCACCAGCTTTCTATTCCGAATTTCACAAACCATTTTTTAAGTTCTCCGGCAGCCTCGGAAGCACTCATACCTTTCAGTTGGGCCAGATACATGGCCTGATCACCCACTTTCATCTTACGATACAGTCCCCTTTCTTCCGGAAGATATCCAATACGCTCGACATCCCTCTGCGTTATAGGTTTCCCGTCAAACAGGATAGTACCCGAACTTGGAATGGTAATTCTGTTTATAATTCTTATAAGCGTAGTCTTTCCTGCTCCGTTTGGTCCTAAAAGTCCGAAAATCTGACCTTTGGGAATATCAACGGACACGTGGTCAAGCGCCACTTTCTCTCCGAAAGTCTTGACCACATCTTTACATTGAATCAGGTTGTCCATTTTATATATATGATTATTGTTAATTCAGTATTCTTGAGACAAGTTCCACCAACAACTGGTCGGGAGACGCCTCCCCTGCATCTCCGCCCTTGCCTTTGAAATCAAATTCCTTTAAAAGGGAAATCACTGACATACACTTCTTGAGAGGATAATTCGACACGGCCCTGTCATACTCGCTGAAAAAATATGGATTCACTCCCAACACCTTGGCTTTCTGACTGTTGTCCGGACGCGGGTTCTGCATAAGCAGAGCCTCGTATTTCAATATTCTGTAGAAATGGGTAAAAAGCGCGCTCACAGCCATTGGCATTGCAAATTTAGGAGACGCTCCTATATAGGCCGCTATCTTGAGAGCTTTTGACGCATTCCTGAAAGAAAGCTCCTTTGTAAGTTCGAAAATACTGTACTGCCTGCTTACCCCGACATTCTTTTCTATATCTGCAGCAGAGACAGAAACCGCACCTTCCGGAAGATTTTTCAGGAGTTTCTCAGTCTCGACAGCGATTTTTGAAAGGTCCGTACCTGCATATTCAGCCAGGAGAGCGGCGGCATCCGGAGCAATCTGAAGCCCTCTTCCAGAATAATATGCAGAAATCCAGCGCGACATTTCATAATCCCTGACAGCATCGGACTCCACGACCACACCTGTTTTTGAAACTGATTTATAAAGCGACTTCCTTTTGTCTGCCGAAGCCCCGTGCATACAGATTACAAGAACCGTAGAATCAAGCGGTTTTGCACAATATACAGCCAGACTCTCAATAGACTTCATCATCTGCGCCTCTTTAACGACAACAAGCTGCCTTTCCGCAAACATAGGATACCTCATGGCTACCGTCATCACTGTATCGGCATCAGTATCCGCTCCATAGCAAATCGTCTGGTTGAAATCCCTCTCGCTTTCTTCAAGAGCGTTTTCTATGATGGCTTCACAGACCATATCCGGATAAAATGACTCTTCACCCATAAGAAGATACACAGGTTTGAAAATCTTCCTGCGGGCATCTGCCACAAGACTGCGGCACAGTGCATCCGTATCTGCAAAACCTTTGGCCATAATCAGATGATTTCCTCTCTTTCCCGGATATCCTTTATCCTCAACTGGATATTTGCTATTCCGCGATAATAGTTTTCAACAATCGAATAACAGATATCGACAG
>CALADR010000066.1 GCA_937890845.1 uncultured Bacteroidales bacterium
GAGTACGCTCTTGGCTGTATCGCATCCGATAGACTCAAGCTTGTCTATGATCCACTGGTCGATTTCGTTGTTGAATTCGCTTAGGAGCACATCTTCCTCTTCTTCCACCTCATCCTGCTTAGGAAGTTCTCTCCATACTTCGATTTCTTTTCCTACGAGCATACCGGCAAGCTTGATGTTGCATCCGCCCTTTCCGATACCCTTCTTGACCTCGTCCGGAAGCATATAGACTTTAATCTTCTCATCGTCATTTCCGGCGACGATAGATGATATTTTGGCAGGATTGAGAGCTCTCTGGATAAGGAGCTGTGTATTTGAAGTCCACTGCAGGACGTCTATGTTTTCATTTCTCAGTTCCCGTACGATTCCTATGATTCTTGCACCCTTGACACCGATACATGCTCCGATAGGATCAATCCTTTCATCGTATGACTCGACTGCAACTTTTGCACGCTCTCCCGGGATACGAACGACTTTCTTTATAGTTATAAGGCCGTCGTAGATTTCAGGAACTTCCTGCTCGAAGAGTTTTTCAAGGAATTCGTTGGATGTTCTTGACAATACAATATAAGGTGTTGTGTTGTTTTTCATTTCCACACTCTTGATGATGGCCCTTACAGTATCGTTCTTTTTGAAATGCTCTCCTGGAATCTGCTCTGACTTCGGAAGTCTCAGCTCGTTGCCGTCCTCGTCAAGTATGAGGACTTCCTTTGACCATGTCTGGTAAACCTCTCCTGTGAAAATCTCACCGATTTTTCCGGTGTATTTGTTGTAAAGGTTTGCTTTTTCTATATCCATGATACGGCCCTGGAGATTCTGGCGGATGTTCAAGATACCCCTGCGTCCGAAGTCTTTCATTTCCACTTTGGTGGCATAGGTTTCCCCGATTTCATAGTCATCGCCGTCCTTGTTGACATCTTCAAGGGCAATCTGTGTGTTGGGATCTTCCACTTCCTCCACTACTTCCCTGTTCCAGTAGATTTCGCAGTCTCCCTTGTCGATATTGATGATAATGTCGAAATTGTCTGCAGAGCCGTAAGTCTTGGCAAGCTGGGTCCTGAACACATCTTCAAGCACTCCCATCATAGTCGGCCTGTCAATGTTTTTCAGATTTTTAAATTCTGAAAAAGCATCTTTGAGTTCTGTTTTTTCCATTGTTTATTTTGTTTTCTATTGTTATTTCATTCTGAAAGACATCATGAGAACTCAATGAAGTATCTTACTGAGTTTACATCTGTCATCGGAAACTTGTCCCTGTGGCTGACCTGGACTTTTTTCTTGCTTCCTTCAACAGCCTCCAAGGCTGAATATGATAGTGTTACCGAATTTTCATCGGCTTCTTCCAGTACTGCCACTATTTTCCTTCCCCCCTTCAGGGCAACTTCGACTTTTTTGCCGACTGCCTTTTCAAACTGTTTGAGTACAGTGAACGGCTGGTCAAGACCTGCGGATGTTACAGTAAGGGAATAGTCTTCTTTTTCCCTGTCGAACATACTTTCGAAAAGCCTGCTGAGTTCCACGCAGTCGTCCATCGTTACTGTTCCGTTTTCTGACTCGACTGTCAGTTCTATATCGCTGTCCCTGCTGATTTTTATGCTGACAATGAAGCATCCGCGTGCAACTATTGCGGCTTCCATTGCATCTTGTATGTCTTTAACGTTCATTGTTGACTGTTATACATAAAATAAGGGGACTTCCCGTCCCCTAAAATCTAACTCACGATGCAAAGGTACGAAAAAATGCTTAAAGTTTCATAAAAAGAGATAAAAAACTTACTTTTGCAAGTTGAACGTATGTTTAATTGACATTAAATCTATATTAAGCCTATGGAATTCAAGGCAAAAGAGATAGCGGAAATACTAAAGGGAACGGTTGACGGAAATCCCGAAGCGACAGTTTCTACATTTGCTAGAATTGAAAACGGAAAACCGGGAGCCATCTGTTTTTTCGCAAATCCGAAATATGAGCACTATGTCTATACTTGCAAGGCAGATATAATTATAGTTAACAATACATTTGAACCTCAGGAGCCTGTAACAGCTACAATGATCAGGGTCGAGAATGCCTATGCATCTGTCGCTGAGCTTCTTGATTATGTAACGGCGAAGAAACGCTCGTATAAGAGGCACAGGGGTCGCCACTGCAGGACATTTTTTTCTACCAGGATAGGCAAGAAAGTCTATATAGGCGACTGCAGTTATGTAGGCCGTAAGGCTACCGTAGGCGATTATACGAAGATTTACGAACAGGTCTATGTGGGAGACGGAGTTAAAATCGGCAAGCATTGCATCATTTATCCAGGGGTCAGAATTTATCCGGGGATGGAAATAGGTGACAATGTAATCATACATTCCAATGCGGTTATCGGTGCGGACGGATTCGGCTTCGCTCCTTTGGAAGACGGGTCATATAAGAAAATAGAGCACACAGGCAATGTCATAATAGGAGATAACGTAGAGATAGGAGCCAATACCACGATTGACAAGTCGCAGATGGGATCGACCGTGATAGGGAATGGAGTAAAGATTGACAATCTGTGCCAGATAGCACACAATGTTGAAATCGGCGAAAATACAGTTATGGCCGCCCAGACTGGAATTGCTGGCTCTACAAAGATAGGAAAGCATTGCGTTTTCGGAGGTCAGGTAGGAGTGGCAGGTCATCTGACTATAGCTGACAATACATCTTTCGGAGCCCAGTCGGGTGTTTTGGGAAGTGTTAAAAAAGAAGGTCAGGCATTCTTGGGAAC
>CALADR010000067.1 GCA_937890845.1 uncultured Bacteroidales bacterium
CTCTGGGCAGAGCCTTTGACAAACCATACAGGATTCTGTGGCTCAATCCACTTTTCATTGTCTTCAGTAAGAATGGTCTTTATGAAAGCTCCTGTCCTGCTGTCGTACAGATTGAGCCTGCAGTGTTTCTGGCTTCTGTCCAGCACCTGAATAAGAAGGTATCTGTCGTCAGGACTCCAGGAAATGTTAGTCAGATACTGGTCATATCCGAAGTCATCAGCCTGTACATAGACAGTGCTATTTGAAGCCATGTCATATATGCCTACCCTGACATTTTCAGATGCCATTCCTGCCATAGGATATTTGATTTCAAACAGAGAACCTGTGCGTGTATTGATATCCAATAGAGGGAAAGATGTCACTGCTGTTTCGTCTTTTCTGTAGAACGCTAGTCTTTTGCCGCTAGGAGCCCAGAAGATGCCTTCAGTAGTACCGAATTCATTTCTGCTGGTGAATGTCCCGTAACTGATATTTTTATCGGTGCTTTCTGCAATAGTGTATTTATTGCCGTTCCTGTCACAGAAATATAGTCCGTTTGCTATAGTGAATGCATTGTTGCTTTTGTCTGGTGAAGGAGTTACATTTGCTGCATTTTCAGGAAGATTTTCCTTGTAAGGATTTGCAGTATAAACTGACCCTTGAATGTTTCCCTTCAGTATGTCCTTGACAGACAATTCATAAATGTTGGTATCGGCTCGTTCTATATATACGAGTCTGTCCCCACTTTCTGTCCACGAAAAATATCTGTCTTTTATACGTGTCTCAGAAGGAAGTATGGCTTCTTTCATAGAAAGGTCCTTTCCGTCGGAAGGATTGGCATTTCTCGTCTTTATGACGCCGCTTTGAGCACTTGTGCTGATGCAGAGAACTGCAGCCAGCGATAGCAGGATGGTTCTTTTCATCTGTAATATGAAGTTATGGTGGTTATAATGAAATACTTGCAGTGTTATCGCACTGCAAGTATCCCGTCAACTATGAATTTCTGTTTGCCTCGCCATGGAAGCGTGCCTAAGTATTCCTTGTAATGAAGTTCTACAGTCTTTCCGCTACATCTCATAAGTGAATCTGCAAGGTCCTGATCGGTAATTGAAAATTCAAATTCGTATGACTGTATTGTGGAACTGGTTTTTCTGGCATCAAATCCTGCCTGTATGGCCTTGCCTTCATAAGTTTTGAAAACATAGCCTTTATATACTACAAAATTCAGTTCTCCGGCCTTGACGCCTTCTCCGAAAACAAAATAAAACCTGAAATAGATAAACGCTGCAAGAGCTATTGCCAGTACAATGCAGGAGATTGTGACTATTTTTCCAGTAGTTTTCATCAAAAAAATGTTTTAAAAATGATTTCAAAGTTAGAAACAGTTTTGATATTTCTCAAATAATATTCTGGCTAGTGATTCTTTATACAGTTTTGGAAAAGGTATAGCATTTATTCTATAATTCCTGCCGAAAGCAGAATCCCGATAAACGGTGTCTGCTGGCGCTTTATATATGGTTTTACAACGGAAGTGTTAATCTTTTCGAAAAGACGGATATTGTTGTATGCGCAAATAAAATCTTTCCCTGTCAGGTATTCTCCTTCATCTGCCCGTTTCGTACCTGGAGAGCCTCCTTTGAGGAAGATGCAGCTACCTACAAATGTTGCATAATATTCTATGCCTGTTACTGACGTGAATTTATGGTTTTCATTTATGAAATTTACAATTTCATTCCATATTTCTTCGCCTGTCTTTGTCTGAAATTCCTTTTTAATTTTCATTGTCTTTTGAGACTTAAGTTATTCTTAAAAGGATGATATTGAGAGATTGCTTCTCAATATGCCTTTGTCTAAGATATTTGTTACGAAAATAGCGAAAAAGATAGAAGATTTGAAGAATAATCGTTATCTTGCGAAGAATTTGTAATAAATTTGTTATGGCAGATAAAAAAGTCCGTATTGAAGTTAATTCAGAGATTGGAAAGTTGAACGCAGTTTTGCTGCATCCTCCCGGAGCAGAAGTGGAGAATATGACACCGCAGAATGTGCAGAGGGCTCTATATAGCGATATTCTTAACCTTTCAATTGCCCGTCAGGAATATGCGCAGCTTTACGGGGTGCTTTCTAAAGTTGCAGATGTATATATGGTCAATGACCTTTTGGTAAAGGTACTTGACAATCAGGATGCAAGAGCCGGTCTTTTGCAGCGCATATGTGTCAGTGAAGATGCTACCGAGTATTATGACATGCTTTTGGAGATGCCTTCTAAAAAGCTTGCAAAGGTGCTTATCGAAGGACTTCCGGCAAAAGTCAATACCCTGACTTCTTTCCTTAGAAACGAGTATTATGCTCTTTACCCTCTCTATAATTTTTATTTTACGAGAGATGCTGCAGTAACTGTTGGAAACAATGCTCTGATATGCCGTATGGCAAACAAGGTCAGAATGCGTGAGTCGTATATCATGGATGCGATTTACCGTTCCAGCGGTGTCTTTGACTGCAATGTAATTGATGCAAACGATTTTCAGCCTGAAGGGTCGCCGATAAAGATGGAAGGTGGTGACATACTGGTGGCAAGGGAGGATATCCTGTTGCTTGGAAACGGATGCAGGTCAAGTTCCCAGGGAATAGACTTTATGATAGAAAGATTCCGCAGGGACTACGACAAGGGACGCTTTAACATAATTGTCCAGCAGCTGCCTTCTTCTCCCGAGTCTTTCATACATCTGGATATGGTCTTTACTCTTCTTGACAGGGACAAATGTATGATTTTCGAGCCTCTTATTCTAGGAGACAACCAATATCAGACAGTCCAGATAACAGTAGAAGACGGCAAGGTGTCGAAAATATCGTCAGTATCGGATATAATTACTGCACTTAAACGTCTGGGTATGGATTTGGATCCTGTAGTCTGCGGCGGTCGCGACGAGTGGGATCAGGAAAGGGAACAGTGGCATAGCGGAGCCAATTTCTTTGCTTTCGCTCCTGGAAAGGTACTTTCATACGCAAGGAATGTACATACTCTTGAGAGTCTTGACAAGAAAGGTTTTGACATATTTACAGCTGATGACATTATAGCAGGCAGGGCATCCCTTGAGGGAGAGAAGCCTTGTGTTGTGACGATTGCAGGGTCAGAACTTCCTCGAGGAGGCGGTGGCGCCAGGTGTATGACCATGCCACTCTCACGTCGTCCTGTAAAGTGGTAAGACCAGATTCTGAGGCCATAAGGCCGATAGCGAGTCCTCTATTTTAGAGATATGACTTAGCCGAGATATAAGATATTGAAGAAACCGACCAATCTTGAATGTGTGGCCGGTTTCTTGCGTTTTAAGTCAAAACAAACTGTATATGCTCTATTTTTAAAACTGGCTTTCAAAGTACTTCCTGTTTCAATTCGATACATACTGTGATACTCCTGAACCATAGCAATAGCTTTTCATATTAAAATGCTATATTTGCCGCTGTTATGAATATTACAATTATGAAAAGATTTTGGATTTTAATGGCTGCTGCCGCTCTAATGGCTGTTTCATGTTCTGAAACAGAACCTGATGGCAACGGTGGAAATGGCGGAAACGGTGACAATGGGGATCATACCCCTGTAGAGCCTGCCAAGGTGGAATTTAAGATTGAGGGATCTGTGTTGGCTTTCCGTTCACCATCCATTGATGAAAACGGCGCGGGCAATTTCAGCGATGGTGACAAGAATACTGTATTTTTCAGTGATGGGAAAAGCTCGATAAAGACTGCTATGCAATATACTTATGGCAGTACTTGCCTCTGGGATGACCTCGGTCTGGCCACTAAGGAAGAGGTGACGGTAACTGCTTGCTGGCCTGAACTTTCAGCATCCGATAAGGATGGGCTTATGTCTGAGGCTGCTTCTTTCGTATGGAATGCTTCGACAGGTAATGGAAAGACAGACCTTTTGCTTGCTGCTCCTGCAAAGGCGGTGGCAAATGAGACTGAGAATATCAAACTCTCGTTTTCTCATAAACTCCACAAGTTTGTAGTAGAACTGTCTGTTGCTCAGGGTGAGGAAATTACTCCTGAGGAGCTTGCTAAAGCTGAAATCAGGCTTTCAAGTGTGCTCCCGGAGATTCCTGTGACTTTGGCGACGTCTTCTTTGGGCGATGCCAAAGGTACACCGGCAGAATTTTCAGAGACTGGGGCTAAGGCCTGGTTCATCATTCCACCTCAGCCGGCAGGCGAGATGACAGTTACTGTAGCTTTTGCGGGCAAGACATTCACTACTAAGGTGTCAGAGTGTAATGTGGATGGGAAACCTCTTGAAAGTCGCTGTAAGCAAGGAAAAACCGTTTACCATTGTAGGACAGGCTATCAGTGGCTGGGAGTCACAGGGAAGTGCAGACGGTTCAATCGAGCTGTAACCTGTCCCGGATTATAGTAAAGTTTTTATAACATGTTATTGATGAATAGATTACGTTATATAATATTCGCGTCACTAGTTACCATCTGTGGGCTTTGGTCCTGCTCTGTAGAGGATATGTATCTGGATGAGTCCGACAAAGGCACAGACTGCGATATAATAAATATTTCTGCGAATATCACTGATTATTCCGACCCGCTTGTGAAAAACCCGCAGTTAGGTGAGGATGGCAGCGGAAACTTCTCAAAAAGGGATAGGATCTCCCTTTTCATTACTACTGAGGGCGGTCAGTCTGCCATCAGCAATGTTCTTACGCTCGGTTCTGAAGGTTGGACTCCTCAGCTGAAGTGGTCTGAGATTGGGGCGACAAGGGCTGATTTCAATGCTTTCTACCCTGTGATTGGCGGTACAGAGGGACCGTATATGCACTCTTTTTCTGAAAATCAGAGTGATGCTGATGAATATCGCGTTTCGGATTTGCTTTCGGCTAGTGCTTCTGCTGCCAAGGGTGAGGCTGTAAATTTGAATTTTTCTCATCTTATGAGTAGAGTTAAGGTGGTGCTTTCAGCAGCGGGGGATACTACTCCTGAGGATTTGGCTTCTGCGATTGTGCGTGTTAAGTCTAGTGCTGCTATTACTGTTGATTTGGCTGATCTGACTTTAGGTCAGGCTTCTGAAAATCAGGTGAATGTAGTGGCTATGCGCTCAGGTGATGTTTTTCGCGCCGTTGTCGCTCCTCAAGAACTCACTAAAGAGTGGAAAGAGACTTCCTGGATTGAAGTGGAAGTCGGTGGCAAGACGTACAATTTCAAGGCTCCTGCAACTTTGGGTTCCCAGCCTTTCACGAAACTTGAGTCCGGCAAGGAAGTAACTATCAATCTTACGTTGAACCGCAAGCCTGTGGAGCCGGAACCTCAGCCTGACGATTTTGCAGGTAAGACAGTGTGGGTGAAGGGGCTGAAGAATATGCCAGAGGTGGATACCTGGAAGAAAATAGAGACTGTACCTGCTCCAAGGTATGGCCTGGAGTGGGATGCTTCATACGGTTGGTATGACTGCAAGAAGATTTATCCTAACGGTAATAACCCTGTCCAGGAAGGCCTTTCAGGTAAAAACGATATGAATCTCTGTTGGACTGCCTCTGCAGCAAACATGATTTACTGGTGGCTGGATACCAATAAGGATTATGTCGAAAGGTATGGGAAATATACCGGTCCAAAGAAGTACGGTGCTGACAGCGACACAGGTGACAAAGAATGGCAGAAACATTTCCATGCTGAAATTTTTGATTTCTTCAAGAATAATTTCAGTAATTATGGAAACGATGTCAACGCTGTTCTGAACTGGTTCTTTACGGGAAGAAATGCAGGCGGTCTCGGTGTTTCTGCAGACAAGGCAGCATTCTTCAAAGATGTCATTGGCGCAGGAGAGATTGCAACTGAATTATTTGGAGTTAGCGGGGGGAGATTTACGCAGGTTGTGAAGGACGCTCTTGCTGCTGGAAAGGTTATCGGCTTCAACCATACTTTCCCTAACAGAAGCCTTCATGCAATCAACCTTTGGGGGGCTACTTTCGATAAGGACGGTGAGATAACTCATATCTATGTAACTGATAGCAATAATGGTCAATATACAGGACCAGGGCAGTTTGAAAGTGAAATTCTGACTCGTGCAGGTCTTGAAAAGCGTGCTGTCAAAGTCATAGAAGGAGATACATGTATGGAGAGTAGTGTTCCCGGACAATTTTCACTCCCGATTGTAAATGTATATACCATTTCACCTATGACGGATAAGTGGGAAGCATACTTCCGGACTCACTGATAAAGGAGTCGACCCCGAAGGGGCGGTTCTGTCATTTTATAATCTTATGAAGTCGCAGCTTTTAGCAATGAGATTTCATCTGAACTTTATAACCTGGCTTTGTCTGACAACTCTGTCTCATTCATTTTTTCAAGTATGCGATCTGACCGCTGCTTTAGGTCTTCCTTAGTGATTTCATCATGGAAATCTGATAGTTCTACTTATACAAAAAAAGAGAAGTGACCTCAAAAAGTCTTATGACTTTTGG
>CALADR010000068.1 GCA_937890845.1 uncultured Bacteroidales bacterium
TTTCCATTCATATCTACCGCCTATTCCTACGAAAACAGCATTCTCCGGCACTTCTTCGCCTGACATGGCAGTTGCTATTTCAACGAACTTAGCCCTGGCTGCCTTACGCATAACATCATACTCTTCATCCGTAGCAGGAGTGAAACTGTTTTCAAATCCGTTAGGCGTTACTACATCCACCTCCCTTCCGAGAAACTGGAGGCACTCTGCAGCTGTAATTTCGCTGACAGTTGTGAATATATCGGCATTTTCAGCAGAATGCTTTTCAAGAGAATGCCTTGCCACGACATTAAATTCCCGGGCCTTCGCATCTCCGTCATACATTCCCATAGAATCATACAGCGGAAGATTGTTGCCGGCAATACAACGACCAATTACTGTAGCATGTGTCGTAAACACTGTCGCTATAGGAAGTTGCGTCTTTTTAAGATACAGCAAACCGGCACCTGTCATCCATTCATGGAACTGAGCCACCGCCTTGTCTGAAGATGAGAGGTTGAATTTATAGAAACTCTCTACAACGAGCCCTGCAGCATAACCGAAAAGAGCTGACTCGACATAATCCCAGTTTCCGGATATGGAATCCACTCCGAAATCCATCCACATATTGGTAAGCAGCTCATCCTTTCTTGTGAGATATTGCTTAAAATCGACGAGAATGGCAACCGGCCTGCCAGGCACGTTCCATCTTCCTACCCTGACTCTCATTCCTTCAGATACTGCTTTTTCTCTCCAGGATCTGTAAAGGAGGGGATCTTCTATGAAATCAGGATTATCTTCTACGTTCATCCAAACGTCCGGACCTATCAGTATATGATGCCTTTTCAATTCGGTCTTGAGATACAAGGATTTGGTAGCAATCACAGTGTAAATGCCACCAACCTTGTTACAAACTTCCCAACTGACTTCGAAAAGGTAATCCGGCCTTATCAAATCATTGTCCATTTATATAAAAAAGTTTCGCAAGTTCTAAATATAATTACATTCATAAGTCTGCACGGCTTGCGAAACTTTTAGACACCGTACAGACTTTCAGAATCTACTTTTTGGAAGAAGCCGGTTTCTTTGCCGCTGTTTTCCTGACAGCAGTTTTTTTCTCAGCTTTTACTGTCTTTGAAGCTGCAAATTTAGCATCATTGACCGACATAGCCTCATCAACTCTTATAATAAAATCACTCAAGACATTCATATAATTTATAAATGCCTCATAAGGAGTATCATACGGGTTGAAATATTTATGCACGGCACCATCTGAAAAGAACTTTGTGCACATGTAATAGAAGTGATCGCTCTCCTGAAGGTGACCGAAATCCGACCAAAGTATCGGATCGTTCAGAAGTGACAGTTTTTCTGTAAGTCCGTACAGTTTGTTGAATGAATCATTCTGCAGCTCATTTCCAAGCCATGCTGTCACATCACGCTCTTCATCAGCCCATGAAATTGCATCAGGGACATCAAGTTCAGCAACAGGCGCATGTTTTT
>CALADR010000069.1 GCA_937890845.1 uncultured Bacteroidales bacterium
CAAGTCCTGGAATACATATACCGATAGAGTCCTGTGCTCCTGATATGTGTCCGTCTTCTCGTTCAGGGTTATTTTCGAAGCAGAATACCAGCCTTGAAAGCATCTCCGGGTCCATCTTGGGTAGCTTTACAGGCCAGATCTTCTGTATCATTTTCCGTGTCGAGGTGGATAGTCCGCATCTGTCACGAATTTCGAAAGTAGGCTCGAGAGAAATGGTAATGGCCCACCCTGGACTATGCATACTTACATAAGGCTGGTCAATCCATGTTCCTGCAAGGTCAAGTCTTGTAGGAATTCCCTTGGCCTCAGCAGTATTTGATTCTGATTTCAGTGCAGCCTTAAGTGATGATGAACTACGTGCCTGGAGTCCTTCATGCGGTGTACGCTGGAGTTCTACATACTCGATTCCGCGTCTCTTGCAAAGCTCGCGTTTTTCATCACTTCCGCCTTCCGCATTCACGACGAATACATCTGGTCTGACTATATCAAGAGTCGGCTCGAAATCTATTACTCCGCTTCCTTTGTTTATGAATGCGTCCTTTACATATTTTACGCTTTTTACCATAAACAGGCGTTCCTCCTGGGGGAACATAGGCTTTCTGTGCTTGTATTCAAGATAAGTGGCATCTGAGCCTATACCGACATATACATCACCATATTCGCTGGCCTGTTTGAAGAATTCAATATGACCGCTGTGAAGCAGGTCATAGCATCCGCTGACAAAGACTTTTTTATTCGCCATATTTGATTCTTTTTTCTGTTTGAACTGCGTAAAACGCAAAAGATGTAACGACTATAAAACACACTGCCGGAATCAGATAACTTGCATATATTGAAAACCGGTCTGATATAAAACCTTGGAAAGGCGTTATCAGTGCTCCTCCGAGAATCGCCATAATAAGTCCGCTGGCTCCTATCTTTGCATCATCAGGATGTTCTGATTCGGCTATTTCTCCCAAAGCGAGACCATATATGGTCGGGAACATAAGGCTCATGAAGAAACTGATAAGGACAAGTGCAGTTATGAGTAGGAAGCCGCTTCCCGGGGTTGCTGCGACAGTGATGGCCATTAGCGCTGACAATAATCCTCCTGCGGCAAGAAGTCTGGAAGGACTTATCCACTTCATCAGTATGGTATAGATGAATCTTGACAGGCAGAACCCGATGATTGTTATAAGGTAAATTGAGCTTGCTTCAGCTTCCTTTACGCCAAGTTCCTGCATTACTATCCGTATGGTAAAACTCCATACACCTATCTGTGCACCGACATAGAAGAATTGTGCAATGACACCGCTCCTGTACAGGCGGTTTCCCAATAGTCTGGAAAATGATTCTTTCATACCGTTCCTTCTGTTTGAGTCTCTGCCTCCGGGCATCTTTACAAATGCTATCACCAACAGGATAAAGACGAGCAGGATACCTAACGAAGCATATGTACCGCTTATGGAATAGAGACTTATATCTTTCAGTATAAAATACTTGCTTATCAGTATGCCTGCTATTGAGCCGATAGGGTTGAAGCTTTGTGCGATATTCAGTCTTCTCGTAGCTGTTTCAGGTGAGCCCATGCTCAGAATATAAGGGTTTGCTGTCGTCTCAAGGATGCTGCAACCACCGGCCATAATATAAATTGCTATAAGATAGAAAGGGTAGCTGGCTGCGTAGGCTGCAGGCAGGAAGAGCATGGCACCAAGCGAATACAGAATCAGTCCAAGGATAATACCCGACTTGAAACTGTACCTGCTGATAAACACTGCTGCCGGTAGTGCAAAGCAGAAATAACTTCCATAGAATGAGAATTGAATGAGACTCGTTTGGGTGTCACTCATATTCATTATCCTTTTGAATGCAGAAAGCAGAGTGTCAGTCATATTGTTGGCAAGCCCCCACAATAGGAACAGGCTTGTCACTATGACAAACGGTGCTATATATTTTTTACCGATACTTCCCACTTATTTTTCAGAGTTGAAGATTTCTTTCATCATCTGCCATTTCTGGGTGGAAGTGGCATTTGCATCACATCCCTGGAATTCCGAAACATACGCTTCCCACTCGGCCTGTCTGGGAAGTGTGGCAAGTCTGGCCATATCTTTTTCCCAGTCAAATTCATCAGTAGTATCTACTACCATGAAAAGAACATTTCCCAACGAATATATCTCCATTGAGAGTATGCCTACTTCGTGCTGTCCTTCAATGATTTCCGGCCAGACATGCGAGTGGACTTCAATATACTTTTCTATGAGTTCGGGATTGTCAGGGATAGTCAGTGTCTGACAGAAACGTTTCATTGCTTATTGAAAATTAACTGATTTATAATTTCTGTCTCAGTCCAGCGCCTCGTATTTCGAGTGTCGGCTCTTGTATTCAGGGACGATTTCCTTCATTATACGGACGATGGCCATGTCATCAAATGTGCGTGAGGCTTCGAGGAGACGCTGCTCGTTGCGACAGGCGGTTTCGTAGTCGTAACTGCGCACTTTGGCCACCATGATCTTGGGATGGGTGGTAGGAAGGGTGCCTTCCTTATCGTTCAGCACTTCCTCGTAGAGTTTCTCACCGTCACGGAGTCCCATGAACTTGATCTCGATGTTACCGGCTCCGGAGAGGGTGATCATCCTTTTGGCCAGATCGACGATCTTGACCGGCTGGCCCATGTCGAAGACGAAGATTTCTCCGCCGTTGCCCATCGTTCCGGCCTCAAGCACCAGACGGCAGGCTTCCGGGATAAGCATGAAGTAGCGGATGATATCGGGGTGGGTGACGGTGACAGGGCCGCCGTTGCGGATCTGCTCCTTGAAGATAGGGATTACGCTGCCGTTGGACCCGAGGACATTGCCGAAGCGGGTGGTGACGAACTGGGTATGGCCCTGGACACGGCCCTCCTGGATTGCCTGGTTAAGGCTCTGGCAGTAGATCTCGCAGATACGCTTGCTGCAGCCCATGACATTGGTCGGGTTGACAGCCTTGTCGGTGGAGATCATAACGAACTTGCGGGTGCCGTATTTTACTGCAAGGTCTGCAATGACACGCGTGCCGTAGATGTTGTTCTGGACGGCTATCGCAGGGTTGTCTTCCATCATCGGAACGTGCTTGTAGGCGGCCGCGTGGAACACGTATTCAGGTTTGTGTTCCGAGAAGATTTTCTCCATATGCTCCTGGTTGGAGATGCTGGTGACGATGGTGACGTTCTTTACTGACGGGAACTTGCGGATCATCATCAGACGGATGTCGTGCATCGGGGTCTCGGCCTGGTCGATAAGGATCATCTCTGCAGGAGCGAACTGGGCCACCTGGCGGACCATCTCAGAGCCGATGGAGCCGGCGGCTCCGGTGATCAGGATGCGGCGGCCTTTAAGCTGATGTCCTATGGCTTCCATATCCACTTCGATCTTCTCGCGTGGTAGAAGGTCTTCGATTTCTACGTCGTGAAGCTGATTGTGGGTGAGGTCGCTCTTGCCGTCCCACTCCTCGCCGCCGTGCATCATCATGATGCGGATGCCGCTCGAGAGGATTTCATCGACCATTGCCTGGTTGTTGCGGAAGCGTTCTGACTTAAGAGGCGACACGAGTAGGATCTTGACACCGAGATGCTTCAGGACATCTGAGATGCCCGGGCCGTTCAGATATACGGGTTTGCCCATCAGATACAGGCCCTTCATTTCCTTGCCGTCGGAGATGAACCCCTGGAGGGAGTATCTCTTTTCCCTTACGGAGAGGATGCTCTTGGCGATGCTTACTCCGCCTGCCTTCGTGCCGTAGATGGCTACCGGAGTGGCGTCATCCAGATGGAAGGAGTCGAAGAGACGCTTGACTATCACTCGCTCGAGCCAAAGAAGAAGGGTGCTGCTCAGGAAGAGCAGAAGGGAGGTGTTCGGATGAGGGAACAGGAAGGTGTCCTGATCCGGGAATGCGGCAAAGGCGGCCATACCGGAAATGTGGAACACCACTGTACCGATAAGTGTCGCTACAGCCACGCGCTGAAGGTCAACGAATGACGAGTAGCGGACGATGCCTGAGTAGGTGTGGAGTAGCTTGAATGAGAGGATGAACGGGATGAGGGCGCAGCCAAGGGTAAGGGTCAGTTCCCAGAACCGGCCCGCCACGGCGTCTCCGCCCATGGTGATATAGTAGCTGACGTAGCCTGAGAACAGGACAGCGCAGCTGTCTATCATAAGTATGCACCAGTAAGGCAGAGCCTTGCGGGTAAAGTACCAGTTAGATATGTTGTGAAATGGATTGAGCATTGTGCCTGAAGTTTTAAAACAGCTTCTTTATCAGGGAATTTCCCTTAGTCTCTCTTGAATACGTCTCTTGTATAGACCTTGTCGCGGATATCGTCCAGGACGCTGTCATAGCGGTTGGCGATGACTGCGTCGGAGAGCCGTTTGAACTCGGACAGGTCGTTGACCACGCGGCTGCCGAAGAAGGTGCTGCCGTCTTCGAGGGTCGGTTCATAGATTACGACTGAGGCTCCCTTGGCCTTGATGCGCTTCATCACTCCCTGGATGGCGCTCTGGCGGAAGTTGTCGCTGTTGGACTTCATGGTCAGGCGGAACACGCCTACTGTGACTTCCTTCTCGCTCACTGTGGAGAACTGGCCGTTCTCGGCATAGTAGCCTGCCTTGCGTAGCACCTGGTCGGCGATGAAGTCCTTCCTGGTGCGGTTACTCTCGACGATGGCGGAGATCATGTTCTGCGGTACGTCGTTGTAGTTGGCAAGTAACTGCTTGGTGTCTTTCGGGAGGCAGTAGCCGCCGTAGCCGAACGAAGGGTTGTTGTAGTGGGTGCCGATTCTCGGGTCCAGACCGACTCCTTCGATGATAGCACGCGGGTCGAGCCCTTTCATCTCCGAGTAGGTATCCAGCTCGTTGAAGTAGCTCACGCGCAGGGCAAGGTAGGTGTTGGCGAAGAGCTTGACTGCCTCGGCTTCCTTAAGACCCATGAACAGGGTCGGGATATCTTTCTTCTCTGCCCCTTCCTGAAGAAGGGCGGCAAAGGTCCGTGCGCTTTCTTCTATATGGTTGGATGTCACGCTCCTGATGGCATCGTTCTCTTCTTGGTGATCCGGTGTGTCGGGGAGTAGCTTCGGGACCCCGACGATGATTCGGCTCGGATACAAGTTGTCATACAGAGCCTTTGATTCTCTGAGAAATTCCGGTGAGAAAAGCAGTCTGAACTTTGCGTCTTCGGGATACTTTCCTTCTTTCT
>CALADR010000070.1 GCA_937890845.1 uncultured Bacteroidales bacterium
AATCTCCTTGTAGTCGCTCTGGTCCTTGTCGCTGGCTCTCTTTATTGCACGTTCGATATTGTCTTTCGGCATGTTTTCGCTGCGAGCAGTCTGGATCAGAGCTCTGAGCCTAGGGTTTCCTGTAATGTCCGGACCTCCCTGCTTTACAGCTATTGTGATTTCTTTTCCGATTTTTGTGAAAGTACGGGCCATGTGACCCCAACGCTTGAACTTTCTTTCCTTTCTGAACTCAAATGCTCTTCCCATAACTATTCAGCTTCTATTCTTGAAATATATTTATCGATGCTATATCCTTCCATTGACTGCGGATACTGCTCTTTGATTTTCTTGTAGAAAGTAATTGCCTTCTCGTTCTGTCCGAGTTTTTCGCATACTACGCCGGCTTTAAGAAGGTAGTTTGCAGCATACATGTTGTCTATAGTAGATGCCGCTTTTTCAAAGTAGCCGAGAGCTTTGCCATAATCTTCAAGACCTACGTATGCGTCGCCTATGCATGCAGTGGCGCGTGCTTTAAGTATGGCGTCTTTTCCGTTGTATGAATTCAAATACTTAATGGCCTGCTCATAATTGCCAAGTTGAAGTTCACATACTCCGGCATAGAAATAGACGGCCTTTCCTGCCTTGCTGCCATAGTCGCTGATGATCTGTGAGAACCCGAGTACGTTACCGTCGCCGTTAATTGCAAGTTCGAATTCCTGATTGCGGAAGTTTTCTTCAGCAGGGTACATCTGCTCCATCGCCTCAGCCCTCTGTACTTCATATACGAACTTGTGGTAAAGGAAAAACCCTGCTCCGGCAATGACAAGTACTGCAAGGATAGTCAGGAGAAGCTTCCTGTTTTCTCTGAAGAAGATTTCTGTCTTGGAAACAGCCTCGACAACTGCCTCAGCATTTTCGTTTTTGATTTCTTTAGTCATCTTATTTATTTTTATAGTTTTCCGAAATGAGCGGCAAATTTATAAAATTTTGTATAAAACAACAATTATAATTCAGTATCTTTGCATCAGCTCTGTTACGGAATGTAAGATATTGTCTTTTGAGTCTGAAGTTTCATTCGGAGCATATAAAGCGAAACAATTAAAGTACTGTATGCCTTTTTTGGAAAAAATAACTGTGGCCGACTTCAGGAACATCAAGTTCCAGGAACTGGCCTTTTCACCAAATTTGAATTGTAT
>CALADR010000071.1 GCA_937890845.1 uncultured Bacteroidales bacterium
ATCAAACTTACCTCTGGCAACAGGAAATTGTGAATAATCTTTCTTTACACCGTTCAGACGCTGGGTTTCTTCGGGAGTGTGCTGCTTCAGAAATTGATTCAATGCAGATAATGTCATCATATATATTCTCTCCTTTTCAAGATATGAATGAACTGTGATTATAGTCATCAGCAGTTTATTTAACCTGTCTAAAATATACCATATTGGGGGCAAAGGTGTACAGAGTAATCTCGGATATTTATTAAGTTTGGTCGGTAAATCACTTATGTTTCGTTGATGTAATTTTAGTCTGTATAATGTAAGATATCAGTAAGAAAAGGAGGCATAGGTTAGGATGAAGATATTTTTTGCAGTAGTGGTGATTGTTTTATTATTTGTAATCGGTGCGACATTATATGTCTACAAAAAAAGTGCCATGTTTTTACCGGCACTTCTTGGCATCTGCGGATTTCCAAAAATAAAGGAAAGCAGCTATTACGATGAAAACGGACATTTCCGTCCGGGAACGGGGGAGGACAAAGTTGGATTTTTCATGCAGCATCCGGTATTCGGCGGTTTTAAACATATGTTTTTCAATGTGGAGGACAACGTGCTGAAAGCTATTGCGCCTGTAAAGTATAAGGATTTTTTAAAGGCGCAGGGTCGTGAGGAACAATTGGATGCAGCCTTGGAATCTTTCAATTATCTAACCGGACTTGTTGAGAAAGGTCAGGCAAGGCTGGTGCCGGATCTGTATCCTGCGGAAGCAGTGAATAGTCATCCGTACAGGTCACATCTGACGGGAATGTTTTATCAGGGACAACAGGGAAAAACACTTGCCATTGTAGTTCCGGGAGGCGGATTTATCAGTAATGTAACTGATTGCGAGGGGTATCCTGTGGCGATGAAGCTGCATAAAATGGGATATTCTGTTTTCGTCGTAAGTTATCCGGTCGGCAGACAGCTGGGTGAGACAGAACAGGTAAAGCAGGGACAGGCTGCCGCGAGGGAACTGACACAAGTGATCCGATATCTGACGGAGCATCAAAAACAGTTTTCTGTAAACATGGATGATTATGCCATCTTTGGTTTTTCAGCAGGAGGACTTATGACCACGGCGTATTCATTTGCCAATTATGAGGACTGCTGCCACAAGAATCATCTGCCAAGACCGAAGGTGATCTTCCCTATGTATGGTCTGGACTGGGATATCAAAGCTTTGCCGGAGGACAAGGGACTGGCGGTATTTTCTATCGTAGGGCGGGATGATGAGTTCGGTTTTGCAAATGTGGAAGATAAACTGCCGGAATTAGAGAAGGTACTGGGCAAAGAAAATGTGTCGGTCAGAATCGTTGACGGACTGGGACATGGATTTGGAATAGGAAATGAAACAAAAGTGAAAAACTGGCTTCAGGAAGCAGTCATCTTCTGGGAAGCCCACAGATAGGAACAGATAAGAATTTATTTAAGGAGGATTTCATAATGAGCAGAAACTTGAAAGAATTGATCAGACAGATGACACTGGAGGAAAAGGCAGGACTTTGTTCGGGAGCGGATTTCTGGAACACAATGGGGATCGAAAGGTTAGGGATTCCTTCCGTTATGATGACAGACGGCCCGCACGGTCTGCGCAAACAGGAAGGAACGGCAGATCATCTCGGCCTGAATAAAAGTGTGAATGCAGTCTGCTTTCCGGCAGCCTGCGCCACGGCATCCAGCTTTGACGTGGAACTGATGGAACGTATGGGACAGATCCTTGGGGACGAGTGTCAGGCTGAGAACGTGAGCATGCTCCTCGGCCCTGCAGTTAATATCAAACGCAGTCCTCTCTGCGGAAGGAATTTTGAATATATGTCCGAAGATCCATATCTGACAGGAAAGATGGCGTCTGCATATATCCGGGGCGTACAGTCGAAAGGCATCGGAACCAGTATGAAACACTTCGCCGCGAATAATCAGGAAACAGACCGTATGCAGATATCGTCGGAAGTATCGGAACGGGCTTTCCGGGAAATTTATCTGCCGGCTTTTGAGGAGGCGGTGAAGAAAGCGCAGCCAAAGACTGTGATGTGCAGCTACAATAAGATCAACGGAGTATTTTCTTCAGAGAATAAGAAACTTCTGACAGATATCCTGCGGGATGAGTGGGGATTTGAAGGATATGTGGTCAGTGACTGGGGAGCTGTAAATGACCGGGTGAAAGGACTGAAAGCCGGTCTTGACTTGGAGATGCCGGGATCAGGAGGATATAATACAAGAAAGATTATTCAGGCAGTGGAGAATGGAGAACTGGAGGAAGAAATTCTTGACAGAACGGTGGAACGCATACTGAAAGTAGTCTTCTCCTACACAGATAACAGGAAAGCGGAGACTGTATTTGACAGGGAAAAGGATCACAAAGCAGCGGCAGATATCGAAACAGAGGGTGCC
>CALADR010000072.1 GCA_937890845.1 uncultured Bacteroidales bacterium
TCTGAACATGCTTATGGTGAGCAATATGCGCATCTATTACAGTCATCTGACCGCGGCCGATACCTGCACATACATTTGACATACGGTAGTTATAACCGATGGCCGTGTGCTGATAATAAGGATATGCATCACGTGCCTGGGTTGCATACCACATTATCTCGTTTGCCTCCTCTGCATTTCTGCATATCAATGCACCTCCGCCGGAAGTAGTGATCATCTTGTTACCATTGAAAGACAGCACACCATAGCGGCCGAATGTTCCTAAGACCTGACCGTCAAAGCGGCTTCCCATACCCTCGGCAGCATCCTCAACCACCGGAATGCCGTATTTGTCGGCAATTGCCATAATCTCGTCTATGCGGTAAGGCATTCCGTACAATGCCACAGGGACAATGGCTTTCGGATATTTTCCGGTTTTCTCTTTCCTGTCGAGAATAGCCTTTTCAAGCAATGCCGGATCCATATTCCAGGTTTCACCTTCAGAGCCGACAAAAACAGGTTTTGCCCCAAGATATGTAATCGGATGCGACGATGCACAGAAAGTGTAGCTCTGCACAAGCACTTCGTCACCGGCTTTCACACCGCAGCCTATCAGGGCCAGATGCACGGCAGCTGTTCCTGCACTCAGACACACCACTTCACGGTCAAGATTCGCTCCTTTTTCATAACGGTTCACGAAATGCTCCAAATCCTCTTCAAAGGCATTTACATTCGGGCCCATAGGTACCACCCAATTGGTATCAAATGCCTCTTTCACATATTTCTGCTCCCATCCCTCCTCGCTCATGTGGGCCAGGCAGAGATAAATCGTCTTTCTTTCTGACATGATTCTATGAATTTATTAAAGAAAACAGGACACCTATCTTCCGATAAATGTCCTTGAAAATATATGGTATGATTATTTAACTGATTAAATTTCCTCACCTGCAAACTTCACCTTGAAGTGGAGTACAGTGGCGAGAATCATTTCAATATCCTTTATGAAACTGTAGTGGCGGTAGTAATAACAGTTGAGACGCACCTTGTCCGGGTAAATGACATTGTCATTATACCAGACAGCAATCTCCTGATCAGACATTTTGGAGAAATCCGGCAGATTGGAGAATGACTTCACTTGCTCATTCCTTCCTGCTTTAATATCTTCCACAAAACCGGCAATCATCTCATCTTCAAGACGGTACTTCAGAGTAGCAGGTCCTGTAATTCCAGGACGCAATTTCAATACATCCCTGTCTGCTCCTGTAAGTTTGTCGGCATATCCGGGCACGTCGGGACGCGGTCCGACAAAACTCATATTACCAATTAGTACATCCCAAAGACCAGGGAGTTCATCAATCTTATAATGACGGAGCTTTGCTCCGAATGGAGTAATCCTGTTGTCTCCGGCAACACTCACGGATGAACCGCTGTGCTTCACAGTCATAGAACGGAACTTGTGGCAATCGAAAAGTTTTCCGCCTTTTCCTACACGCTTCTGCACAAAAAAAGCCGGACCTCCCGGCATCTTGATTTTAACCAATATAGCAGTCACCAGAATCACCGGCCACAAAAACAACAGACCGACGAATGCAACAACCCGGTCGAAAATCCATTTGAGTATCATATAAATACGTTATTATATATAAGATTTTGGAAATCTATTTTTTAGGTAAAAACTCAATATAATAATATCCGTTATCCAGAATATTATGAACTTTAATATCATTTGATGCTTTAGCAGAAGCAAGCGATGCATAATTTTCTGGCGATATTGAACCGAACATCCTCATTCCCAAATATTTTGAAACAGTAGTCATTGCAATCCCCATAATTTTTGCTATTCCTTTGCCTTGCCAATCCTTATGCACAATTTTTCCTCGAAAACATTTTCCGTTTATAAAGCATCTTAAAAAGAAGTACCCTACTATTATCCCGTTCTCTGAATATTTTTTATCAGGTTTTATGACAATAAAAGTAAGAAACGCTTGATTTAAAAGTACTTTTTTTAGCGATTGTAAATCAAATCGATGTGGTTTAAAGAATGTAAATGCCTCTGTTGGTTGTTCCTCAAAAAAAGTTACCAGTTGATTTAAATCATCTGTAGTTGCAACACGAAAACAATACTCTTTACTTATAGGCTTTAATATAGTATTTAATTCATCCAGTTTCTTTTTATGAGTAATTTTAAATAGAGTTGCGTTTCCCCATTCTACTATATCCCACATAAAAGAGAAGCGTTCCTTAATAATATGTGCTAATTTGTATAACATCTTATAATTACATTAGTATAACCAGGCAATAATATCTATAGGCTTGCTATTTCTTATGTTTAATAATAGTCTGATATATATGACCTGTAGTATAGTTATCCAAGAAAAACTGATAGCCATTTTTACCCATCTGTTTTCTGTCAGATGAAAGCAACTTATCGACAGACTCTACAAATTTTTCTACAGAATTGCTCGGACAATAAAGACCATATCCATTTTCCTCTGCGAGTGCTCCTGTATCGCAATTAGGATCAGTTACTGCAAGTATCGGCATTTTCTCCATAAGATAAGGCAATAACCTTGACGGATAATTCGG
>CALADR010000073.1 GCA_937890845.1 uncultured Bacteroidales bacterium
TCCCCGAATCCATAGATAAGGGCATACTTCGGATCTTCAATCGAAATTACGAATTCGTACGGTTTCTGGATTTCCAAATCAGTGAAAAATACCTTGAACTTAGCAGTACTCTCGCCATCACCGAACATCAGCGGAGTGGCAAATATAACCTTGTTGTCTCCCTTTATAGTCAAAGGAACTTCAATCGCACCATCAGTATTGCTTCGAGTAGCTGTAATCTCATACTCGAACTTCTTGTCTTTCGGACCGTACTCTATCGTCTTGGACTGCTCAGGTGCAAAAGACACATCATAAGAACCTTCTACATCCGGTTCGCCTGGCTTGTACTCGTCATTAGAGCAAGATGCTGCTGCAAGTACAGCCACTACAGGAAATATATATTTAAGAATTTTCATATTCAAATCCTTTTATAAAATGGTTATTCAAGCAAGCCTGAAGGGTCAGGGTTGTTGGTTGCATCTGTAATACCTATGTTGGAAGCCATCTCGCTGACCTGTGATATAACAAAGTTCCACTGAGGAGAACGCTGTCCGTCAGTATTGAACTGCCAGATAGACGGATGGTTAGAGTTGCTGTATTTACGTGTGATTCCCTTGCCGAGACGTTTGTAGTCAAAGAAGAGAACTCCTTCACCCCAGAACTCTACCCTCTTCTGGAAGAACATCTCATCAATAAAGGTATTCAAATCAGATACCGGAACGTAAATGTCGTTACCCTCTATTTTCTGCTTGCAGTCGTACTTTTCCGCACCTTCAATCATTCTGTTGTTGTTCATGAAGTTATTGAGGAGTTCTGCTGCCGCACTCCAGTCAGAGTGTGCCTTAGCCTCCATCTTTATGAACTCCATTTCCTCGACTCTCATCATAGGATGGTCTGCAGGTCCTCCCACAGTATAGTTCTCTACTTCACCCAAAACAGGACGGAACTTTATGCCGATATTAGGATATCTTGCAGCAGTCTCCTTGAAATATGCCTGAGTCTCTGCATTTCCTGCAAGTTTGTAGGCATATTCCTCTGCCTCGTCAGTATTATACCATGAATGTCTTCTGAAGTCTCCTTCACGGATTTTACCGTAAAACAGATTTGACGCACTCGGGTGTGTATATCTGAGACCGTAGCCCCAAACACATTCGCCGCTCATGTGTGAGGTAAATGTAGTCATGTTACCTGTCTGCTCTGCTGAAACAAGCAGTCCCCAAATCCATGCATTATTAGATGTTCCTGTGTTGAATCCAGTAGCTGGATCTTCCCACTGAGACTGTGTCAAAGGTGTACAGCCGCTGGCTGCAATAGCCTTGTCAGCATAATCATAGGCATTCTTGAACGCCTCCTGATCACCACCGTCTTTCCAGTATCCCATTTCAAGGTATGCCCTTGCATAAAGTCCGTAAACTGCAGCAAGGCTTGGAGCAGAATAAACGAAAGCTACATCCTTGAGATATTTCTCTGCAGAACTCAAATCACCGAGTATGAACTTATAAAGATCCTCTCTTTTGGCTCTCGGATTATTCCTGGCCATTTCCTCTGTAGTGTTTTCATCCACGATAGGAACTGTAAGTCCCTTAACATTGGTAACATCTACTTTATATGCCTCCTTAGGCTCATACATACGCGCAAGGTCAAGATAGAAAGCTGCCCTATATGCGTAAGCCTGTCCGAGATAAGACTTGTACAACTCGTTCTCAGTATCAGCATCTATCATACTGATTACAGAATTGACAGATTTGATCCATGTGTAATAGCAATCCCAGAAGTATGCTACAGGCCACATGTTGTTACCCATACCCAAGTTATAGGCATAAGGATAGAACTGATAATAACCTGCTGATTCCGTATTGATAGCCAAATCCTCAAGCATGGATTCTGTAGCAATGTGTATTGCTGGCATACCGAAGTCGCTCTGGGCTCCGTACTGATTAAAATAACCGGCAGTATTTGTATTCATCATTGCTGCAGGTATTCCATTCATCATACCGGCAAGCGCCAAGTCTGAATTCATTACCTGATCCTCTCTCTGGGTACTGCCCTGAGGATAAGTCTCCTCAATACAACCTGTAAAAACAGCGGCTGCTGCAAAGACAGAAAGAGTTTTAGTCAATATATTTACTTTCATATTATTTATCTCTTATTGTCCGACTTTCATCAGAATGTTATATTAATACCACCGGAAAGTGTCCTGACCGGAGAGTTTACAACAGCGTTTGTAGATCCGTTAAAGCTGTAACGCGGATCAAATCCGTGTCTCCTTGACCAATAAACGACATTGTCGCAAGAAACATAGAGACGGAGTCTGCTCAGATGGATACGCTTGATAAGCTTTTCAGGGAAAGAGTAACCGATCTGTGCATTCTGCAGGTTAAGGTAGCTGGCATCAGTAAGGAAGCGGTCAGAAGCGCTTGCAGAATACTGGTCACCATACTGCCATCTCGGGAAGTCAGCATCCGGGTTCTCAGGAGTCCAGGCCTTCTCTATAACATCCTTGTGGATATTGCCTCCGACAGATGATCCCTGAGGAGAAGAAACAAGACTCATATATCCTGAATCCATTGAAAGACCTCCAATAGAGTATGTAAACGATACAGAAACGTCAAATCCGAAGAATGCCAGATTTGTACCGAAACCTCCGTAAAGCTTTGGTGTAGGATCATCGCAGAGGTAGTAGGTAGCCTCAGTATACTTGTTTGTAGTGGTGCGGTCTATTACATTGCCTTCTCCGTCAAGCACATCCTTGTACCAGAGAGATTCACCGGTATTACGGTCAACTCCTGCATATTTCTGCATAAGGAATGTATTGATAGGCAGACCTTCACCAAAGAAATATGTACCGCTCTGGAATCCGCTGTATCCTTCGATGGTCTTAGTCCTGTTCTGCTCAGGAATGCTGAGAATCTTGTTTGTATAATGTGTGAAGTTCAAGTAAATGTCCCAGTTGAAATTTTTCTTTCTCATGACTGTTCCATTCAAAGTCACCTCGACACCAGAGTTTCTCATATCTCCGACATTGTCATAATATCCGGCATATCCGAGAGACTGAGGAGTAGGGAAGAAGTAAAGCATGTCTGAAGTATGTCTGTAGAAATACTCAGCAGAACCGTTAAGTCTTCCGGCGAAGAAATCGAAATCCACACCTGCGTTGAAGTTGGTGTTTGTCTCCCAAGTAATGTTTGGATTACCCTTTGTAGCAAAAATAACAGCGACATCTCCTGATCCGTTGCCGACAGAATATGTATCAAGGTATCTGTAGTTTCCGATATTGTCATTACCCTGGGAACCTACTGAAGCCTTAATCTTCATCATATCCACCCAAGATGCATTGAACCAAGGCTCCTTGTTTATAAGCCAGCCTGCACCGAAAGACCAGAAGCTACCCCATCTGTGATCAGGATGGAATCTTGAAGATGCATCCAGACGGTAAGAACCGCTGAGGAAAAGCTTGTCAGCATAGTCGTACTGAACACGGGCAAGATAACCTTCATTGTTATAGCTGTCCTTTGCAGAACCTGATGCACGTCCGTCCACTGCAGCACCGTTGAGTTCGAGGTTGTCAATAGAGAACAGACCTGATTTCGATGCTGAAAGGCTGTAATTTGTTGTCTTATATGACTCATGACCCAAAAGAACAGAAAGATGATGTACGCTTTTTATAGTCTTGTCATACGTAATCAACTGCTGCATATTAAGATACATCTGCCTGTCATGACCTTTGGAGAGGATACCTCCCTGAGGGACGAACTGACCATAGTACGGGTTCTTCATACTTGTACTGCGTCTCTCGTCCATACCGAATCCGACATTGAAAGTAACCTTGAAGTCCTTAAGGAAAGAAACTTCGGCATAACCTGTACCGTTCACTGCATTACCTTCGGCATTGTCCTTGTTGAGAGTAAGTGTCTGAAGTGGGTTGGCATTTGTACCGCGAGGTCTGGTAAGTCCGGCATTGCCCTCGGCACCGTAGTCATACATCTTATAACCGCGGCTGTCAACCATAATGTTTCCGTTTCCGTCACGGAGGTACACAGGGTAGATAGGAGCCATGGAAGCCGCGAAACCGAATACGTTTCCTGTACTTGCGCCGTCCCCCTCATCTGTATTTCCATTGTTCCAGTTATAGTTGGTATAACCAAGGTTGGCACCTACTTTCAACCAGCTCTTAGCCTGATAGTCAGCTCTCAACCTTGCACTGTAACGGTACATGTCCGAACCGTCGATGATACCTTTATTGTTCAGATATCCGAAAGATGCGAAGATTGAAGCCTTTCCTGTAGTTCCGGATACGCTGATATTGTATTCCTGACGAAGAGACTGGCGGTATGTCTCGTCCATCCAGCTGTCAGGCTGAAGCCAGAAATCCTGTCCCTTATAAGTGACATGGCGTCCGAGTGTGGCACCCGGATTAACCTTTCCGTTTGTACCGATGAAAGACTGTCCCTCAGGAACTGTAAACACCTGATAACCGAGTCCTCCGCTCTTGCTCGGACCGGCAACCAGATCGTTGGCTGTAAGATGGGCCTGTGCATCAGACATTCCTTTTCCGTAACGGTAGTAGTTGTACAATGCAGAATAGTGGGCCTCATAGTAAGCAGCCGGGTCAGTTATATAGTCATAAGTCTTGAGGGCCTTTGTATTCCATCCCCATTTGGCATCGATATTAACAACTGCATCACCGGCCTTTGCCTTCTTGGTGGTAATCATAATGACACCGTTGGCTCCTCTGGAACCGTACAATGCATTTGATGCGGCATCCTTGAGCACTGTCATCGACTCGATATCATTAGGGTTGATATTGTTCATATCTCCGGAGAAAGGAACTCCGTCAACAATATAAAGCGGAGCTGATCCTGCATAGATAGAACCTGTTCCGCGGATACGGATAGAAGGAGAAGATCCGAGTGATCCAGAAGCTGTGGTCATCTGCACACCTGCAACCATACCTTCAAGAGCTCTTGTAGCGTCAGACGACTGTACTTTCGCAATGTCTGAAGACTTTACTACAGTAGCCGATCCGGTAAATGACTCTTTGGTAGCAGT
>CALADR010000074.1 GCA_937890845.1 uncultured Bacteroidales bacterium
GCAGCCGGTTTTATTTTCATTTTCTGTTCATTTTCTTGGAGTTGAACCTGTAGCCTATGCCTATCATCAGGTTGTTGGGGTCCTTGAATCTGTAGAGCTGGTATCCGATATGGATAAACAGATCCTTGAACACGTCAGCCTTCAGTGCGAAAATCTGGTAAAATGACTCTGTATCGTCTCCCATGCCCAAAAGGTTTTTGCCTATACCTATATTTATGGAGAATATGGGCATTACGATTTCAGCTCTGGCAGAGATACCAAGTGAAATCTGTTCAATGGCAGGAGGACGATGGAATTTTATATCTGTGTGTGCGTTAGGATAATCGTTTGCAATGTGGTCTTTTATGTTTGCACTTTCATCAAACTGCATATCAAGCGAAAGTCCGGCGCGGAAGAAACGGCTGAAGTTGTAGAGAGGGTTGAAATTAAATCCCGCAACACCGAATTTGCCAGGTACTATATATGCACCGTCATCAAACATGACAGCTTTTTTTCTTGCTGCACCATACAATATGATGTCGTAAGTCACGTGTTTGTCGAAATAGCCTTGCTTCCATGACTTGCTTTTAAGCCTTGGTGTGTTTTCTCCACCGAAAGAGCGGTGGATTCCAAGTCGGCCTTCTATGGTATTGACACCGGCATTGGGATATTTGGTGTTGCCGTTGGAATAGTGAGAAAGCGCAGCGCCTGCTGTCAGGCTCCAGTGCGGTGCGAAACTCCAGTTTAATAAGAGCCCCAGGTTTATGTAGGCATTCATCTTTGATCCTACGACATAGTTCCAGATATTTGATTCTTCATCAAAAGGCCTCCATCCGAATGAGATTCCGAAGTTCCATTCATAGTCCAGGGAAAGGTTCGGTGTCAGAGAGGCTATTCTGGAGTTCTGGAAAATAAAGAGGGCAGTGGGACTTCCTATTTCAGTATTGTTGCAAAAACTGTTGTATGCCAAACCTATACCCTGAGACGTATATGGATATAAATCACCGAAATATGTGCCGGGATTCCATCGGAAACTGTATTTGAGATGAGTCGAAAAAGACTGTCTCATAGGGCTTCCTTCAGAATTTTCGCCTTTGAAGAACGGATTTGTCTGAAATATATAGCCTCCTGCGCCGCTAAGTCCTGCACTGTGTGTTATTCGCGGTTTTCCAGGCGCTTGTTCATTTGTAATAGAAGCCGCAGCTGATACGGACACAAGTCCGAATGCAACTGCGGCATATAGTGTTTTCAAGATTCCGGTCATATTCCCGATTCTATAATCTGTAGGACATGTTTTTTACAGATTTTTAAGACACTCGGTTACGTTGGCGGATATCCTTTCAAGAATGCTTTCTTCTCCGGAAGTCTCTTCGGCAGCCTCGAACTTTTCTCCTGTTATGCTTTCGTAAAGTTCGATATATCTTTCAGTGATACCTTTGATGATTTCAGGAGTCATTTCAGGAACTTTCTGTCCTTCCTGACCCTGGAATCCTCCTGCCATAAGCCACTCGCGAACGAATTCTTTGGAGAGCTGTTTCTGCTTTTCGCCTTTAGCCAGCCTTTCTTCATAGCCTTCAGCATAGAAATATCTTGAAGAGTCAGGAGTGTGGACTTCGTCCATAAGGTAGATCACACCGTCTTTCTTTCCGAATTCATATTTGGTGTCTACGAGAATCAGACCCATCTTGGCAGCGATTTCAGTTCCACGCTGGAAAATCGCACGTGTATATTTTTCCAACTGTTCGTAATCCTCGCGGCTTACGAGTCCCTGTGCTATGATTTCCTCTTTTGAAATGTCCTCATCGTGTCCTTCCGCAGCTTTTGATGTAGGTGTGATAAGAGGCTCTGGGAATTTCTGGTTTTCAACCATTCCGTCAGGCATTTCCACTCCGCAGATAGTGCGTTTTCCTGCCTTGTATTCTCTCCAGGCGTGGCCTGAAAGATAGCCGCGGATGACCATTTCTACCTTGAATGGTTCGCATTTGTGTCCTACAGTGACCATCGGATCCGGAACTGCTATTTTCCAGTTAGGGAGAATGTCTGAGGTGGCATCGAGGAATTTCTCAGCTATCTGATTGAGAACCTGTCCTTTGAAAGGAATTCCTTTAGGAAGAACTACATCGAATGCAGAAATTCTGTCAGATACGACCATTACCAGATACTTGCCGTCGATGTCATATACATCGCGTACTTTGCCTGTGTATTTCCCTGTCTGTCCCGGGAAATGGAAATCTGTCTTGACAATTGCGTCCATTTTTTATTCGTTTTTAAATTTTGAGCGGTGCAAAAATAGTCAAAATAATTTTACTTGCATACCATTATGTCCAGAATCATCGTGTCAGTGTTCTGCATTCCTACAGAACCTATTTTTCCAAGATTCCTGATGGTTTTTTCAATGTCTTTTTCAATAATGCCGTCATGTTCGGATATGCAGATGCCGTCCATTGCCAGTACTGCAGACTGGATTGCTGACGATACTCCTGAGGCCACTTTCATTGCACAACCTACCTTGGCTCCGTCACATACCATTCCTGTAATGTTGCCTATCATATTCTTTATGGCTGCGCAAATATGTTCATAATCTCCTCCCCGGAGGTAGACGATACCGCATGAGGAGCCGGTAGATGCTATGACGCATCCGCACAATGCTGATAGTTTTCCAAGATAACCTTTAATATGTATGGCAACCAGATGGCTCAGTATCAGTGCCCTGGCGAGTTCTTCGTCTGGGGTGCCGTATTTCATTGCGTATGCTATGACTGGCATCGTGACAGTGATTCCCTGGTTTCCGCTTCCAGAGTTACTCATTGCAGGAAGTGTACACCCTGCCATACGGGCGTCCGATGCTGCAGCAGTAAGTGACATTGCATAACTCATGAAGTCGTTGCCGAAAACGGACAGGTAGTTTTCAGAGTTTATGGTCTTTCCTACTTTCAAGCCGTATTCTCCGGAAAGTCCTTCACAGGCAAGCCTGAGGTTCATGTCCCTTGATTCAAGTATGAAACTGATGTCCTCAAAATCCGCACTTTGGGCAAATTCATATATTTCCTTGATACTCAGATGGTAATCAAGTGTGGTTTTATGCTCTTCTTTCGTATCGCCGCTTTCTGTTCGGTTGTTCTCGAGAATATTATTGTCAAAGCTTGTTTCGACGATATTGTCGTGGTCATCTTCTATGACTGACGAGGCTTTGTGTCCTGCTTGGGCTGAGACTGTGACTTTTGCATATAGCTTGTGTCCTGTTTCGCTTCTTGAAATCTTCACCTTGCCGGCTGCGACAAGTTCTTTAGCCCTTCCGACAGCTTCGTCGCACAGGTCGTGCAGTACTTCAAGTCCATACCCTGACTTTCCGCATACAACTCCAAGAGCTGCTGCAATATGGAGCCCTATCATTCCTGTTCCCGGAATACCTACTCCCATTCCGTTTTTCAGGATATTTCCGCTGACTTCTACATTGATGTCGAAATCTGCGGTTTTTCTCCATTCCTCTGTTTTGCATTCCGGACAGTTTTCTGTCAGGATTTCAACGGCTTTAGATGCCGCTAGTGCTACGGTTATCGGTTCTGTGCATCCCAGAGCCGGCTTCACTTCCTTTTTTACAAGTTCAATGATTTCTGCCTGTCGTGGTGTCATAGCGAGAAAAATTTTAATGAAGATGATAAAATCGCATCAATTATATCTTGATTTTTAATGGTTTCTATAGGAAATCCGAAGCATATTGTTTTATAATTTCCCGGGGAGTAGGAAATTCCTGCTGAAATTCCGCTGTCTGCATATTTAAATACAGAGGCTGCCTTGCGGCTTGCAGGGGCAATCCCGTCAGGAGTTTCCACACTATAACTAACTTCATTTACAGTATTGTGAAAATTAAATCCGTGTTCAGTCTCCCGGCTTTTGAATATATCATTGCATGCAGGAACGGGAACGACTTCTGCACTTTGGCTCGCATAGTTGCTGACCCATTTGTATCCCAGGACCTTTTTGGCAAATTCGATAGAGCCGGCTCTGAATGTGCTGTCACATTCTACAGGAAACACTTTATCCCAAATATCAGTACCGATATTTGCTCCGGAAACCAGTATGTTTCCGCCTTCGGAAGCGAAATCGGAAAGTGTATTTTGCATCTCCTGTGTGAAGACTCTGAATTTGTCAGGGACTGCTCCTCTTCCTTTCTTTGTAGTCACTTGTTTTCCGCAAATGATATCTGCACTCCAAGCCTCTTTTCTCAGAGTAGAATCCGTTGTAAATGCTTTTGCACTTGCTGAAAAGAAAGGATATCCGGCTTTCATTACCGCCTTGCCGTGAATATATGGATAATCAAATGTGTTTCCTGCTACCTGTTTTCCGGCATATCCTGTATAGGAAGCACCGAAACCTGGATTTTCATCGGAAATATATGGCATATCCCTTCGGGTCTGGTACATTTCTCCGATAAAGGATATATCCCTTATATAAGGGACTCCGCTGTCCAGTTTGTTGTCAAATCCTGCATACTGCGGAGTATCAAACCATGCAGGATTTGATACTCTGTCGAAATTATTCACTATAATGACAGCTCTGTCTGATACCTTTTCTCCATTCCTGCATCCGTCCTTACCATAATCTTCAGGTATTCCGACACTGAGAATTTCACTTGGAAAACTTATTCCTCCGGCATTTATGGCTGCTATCTTGAAACTGTATATATGCCCCGGATTTATATCAATTTCAGTTTCGACATGTCCGTCTGTATATTGTATGTCGTGGATTTTTACACCATTGTCAAAACTTCCTCCATCTATTCTCGTATATAGCATATAGCTTTCTGTGACAGCCGTCGGCTCCAGTGTGTCGCGAGTATCTTTCCAGCTTAGCCTGGTTTTGTATTTTCCATTCGCACTGCTGATACTTGCAGAGAAAGAGTTAACGGGAAGTGGCTGTACCTTATACTCGCAACTGTACCTGCTGCTTAAATATTTAAGTATTCCCTTATAGATTGCCCTGCTGACGGTAAAGCGGAATTCCGGGTCCAGTCCGTGTTTCATGTCTGCAAAATTCTGGTGTGAAAGCATTTCAAGTAGCATGGTAGGGACTCCTGTAGTGCGTGATTCGCTGTATGACCTGTCCCAAATATGCCTGCGACTCCAAAGTGGGTCAAATTCTGCCCTGACATCGCGGACTACCTGGCTTTGTATAATGTCTGGAAGCTCTCGTCCGGTCATTCTGTCACTTCCGTCTGCAAACTTGCTGCTTTTGTCACAAAGCAATGTGTATATTCCTAATGTCCCGATGATGGAGTCGTTGCTGCTGAAGCCTGCATCTGAGTGAAAAGCGAAAGCCATGTCAATAGGAATATTGCGGCCTTTCTCTTTAGGGTTGAATCTTGAGCCTCCGCTTAATTCTTTCACCCATTTGCCTCTAGACATGAAGTCATCACGGTAGTCGTTCATCTGGTCATTCTGACTATATACTTCTGAATCGCATCCGGACCATTGCATCCAGTATCTGGCACCTTCTGCATATCTTGGCAGTCCGGATGTTTCTGCAGGGAACAAATCGTTGGCAGACGGTTTCCTTGATATGTTTCCGACACCGCCTCCGACTTTTACAGCATCAGCTGTCACTACGCTGCCGCTTTTGTGCTTCCTGCAAGATGGAGTTATATTATCCAGATATATATTTCCGGATGTTCCTTTGTCAAATTCAAAAGTACCCAGGTATATCCATGTACCTCCGCCCATTTTCTGGTTTATGAAGAAGTGGCTTTCTCCTCCCATGTGTCTGACTGTATAATGTGCAGATTCAGTGCTTTGAGGCAGAGATTTATATGACACATAGACTGCGTATTCTCCTCTGTGCGGGATATCTGGTGTCCAAGTGGCCGAGCATACTTTTCCTGAATTTTGAGAAGGTTCGATGCATTCTGTCATACGGGCAGATCCATACTTGAAAGGGTTCTGTAAGGAGTCATATACTGGCTTTATATCTGCAAATCCTTCTCCGGCGTTTTCCCATTTGCCAGTTTCAGAATATTTTCCAAATCTGCGCAAGTCGGTGTGTGTGTTATAATCTGCATTGAAATGAGCATCATTGTCTGTTATTATTTCAGCCCTTTGGTAGTCACGCTCTCTTGGCAAAATAACATTTGCTCCTGCATTCTCGAGCATTGGGACCAGATAGGGCAGGACAAACCCCAGAGTGAACATATCTTCTACAGTCTGGAAAAGACAGGGACGCTGCCATCTCCACGTCCCGTTGTTTTGGTCATAAAACCTTCCATGGCTTTGCCACACAGCGATATGTCTTCCGCTCAGACCTTCTTTGAAGATTCCTTTATCAGGATTTACAGCAAGTGGGTATGTTTCATATCTCCTGTCTTTTATTTTATTAGGTGAGTCTGCAGGCTCTCCTGAAAAGCCGAGTTCTGAAGTGATGAGTTTCTCCATTTTCGTCCTTTCGCAGTAGATTCCTCCAAGACGGTAACTGCCGTATTCTTCGGGAAAAAGCTCTTTTAATGTGCTTTTGAACCATTGGTAAGTTTCATATTTCCATGGCAGGTCTCCAAGGCTGCGGGTAAAATAGATGTCTATATACGTTCCGCGTTTCATTACGGCTTTCATTTTCAGATCGCCTTTTACGGAAGTTTTTGCCTGGATCAACACGCTGAGTGAGTCGCAGACAGACTTGAAGTCTTTGACTATCTTGCTTTGGGAAAATGCAGGCAAGACAAGCAGTAAAAAAAATATAAGACTTATTGATTTCCTTATAGCCATTTTCCAAAAAAAATTAAAAGAATCAGTGTCGGGAAAGTTTTATTCCTTGTGTTTCCTGCACTGATTCCAGGCAATTACCGTAAGTATAGCTCCCGAAGCTACACCTAAACTGTCTGCCCTGAAGTCATTTATATCGCAGCTTCTGTAGCCTGTTTCTGCTTGTAGAAGTTCAATTATGCCACCTGCCAGAACTCCGGCAGCTAGAGTCAATGTTATGAATGCAAGGAATGTTTTCAGTTCCCATCCAGTTTTCCCGAAAACCATTGTCATCAGTATCGGGAAAGGGAAAAACATTATGAAATGCACTATTTTGTCCGTAGGTATTCCGAGCCATTCCGGCTTTACTTCCGGAACTGAACTGAAATCCAGAAGGCACAGCAGAAGTATTGATGTCAAGTATGCAAGGAAAATAATCCAACTTAGTATGTATCTGAATTTATTCTTCATTTTATTTCCAGTTTTGCCTTATGTGTGCCGCACAATCCGGATTCATATAGAGTTTACTTCATGTATTCGTAAACAGTACGCATCATATCTTCATACTGTTCCTCCATACTTTGCAGAAGTCTGTATTGTGCCCGGGTTCTTACCAGGTTGTGTTCCGGATATGCAGTCTTGTAGTATTTGTCTCCGTCAATGTAGTCCATTAGGAAGCGTAGGACCTGCTCGTATGTTATATATTTTGCTGAAAAGGCAAGCCAGTATGCTTCTGCTTTGGTCAGGTGTCCTTTCATCATTGAAAGGTATCCTTCCGTATAGGACTTGAACATATCCATTGACATTGATACTTTGGACAAGTCTTTGTCATCCTCGGCTCCAGTATTGGTATAGGACCTTATCGCATCTCCGAAATCATTCAGACACGTACTGTTCATGCAGGTATCGAGGTCAATGACACATAGGACATCTCCTTTCTTGTCAAATAGTATATTGCTGATTTTCGTGTCGTTGTGAGTTACTCTTATTGGAAGTGTGCCGTTTTCCACCATTGCCCAGAATGCCAGCATTTCTTCGCGCCTGTTTTCTATCCAGCTTATTTCTTCGGGAACCGAGGCCTTTCTTCCCGCAGCATCGCGGGCCAAAGATTCATCCCACTGAGAGAATCTCCATTTGATGTTGTGGAATCCCTTGATGGTTTCACTGAGCTGTGTGTCAAAATCAGCCAGCATGGCCTGGAATTTTCCTATACCTTTCCCTCCTTTTTCAGCCAGTAGGGGAGTGTCTGCCTTTTCATAGCTCATTGACTCTTCTATGAAAAAAGACATTGTCCAGTAATTTCCGTTCTTATCTTTAAGGTATAGTTCGTGGGCTGTGAGATTCTTCTCCGCCGCACTTAAACTTTCCGGCCGTCTTTTGATTACTGTCATAGCCTCCCGCATAGGGTCTCCTCCGTTTTCTGCAATTTTCTTTTTCAAGTGCTCGGTGACAGCCAGGATATTCTGCATCATTCCCGGAATATCAGGAAATACGGAGTGGTTTTTCCTTTGAAGTATGTATCTGGGACCTTCATTTTCCGAGTATGCTATATATGTGTCGTTGATGAATCCGGGTCCGACAGCCTTGATTCCAACGATATCACCTTCGGTAAGGAATGCCGAAGATATTTCAATCAGTTCTTTTTCTGTGTAGTTCATATGCAGTTGCTGGCTTTTGTTTCTGGATTAATCATGGACTCCGGCTTAAATATTATTCGGAATCAGGAAGAAAGTCAAGAATGCCGAAAAAGTCCGGGCGGTGAAAGTCCGGGGACGGTACTTCCACTCTGTTCCAGCTGAGGAAATGAGGGTGGGCTGTTTTGTCACCGCATTTGAAGAAGTTGGCACGGATAGTAGCCGGAAGGTTTTCCGGATTGATTCCTATCATGTCGAAAGGAATGCACATTGCAATGCTCCATCCGAAAATCTTGCCTTCCAGATTTCTGGACTTGTGGGCAAGGGTGGAATATCTTTTTACTCTTTCCAATGTTTCTGCAGGGAAATGGGTGCATTCGCTTCTGCTTTTGCGTTTTGCCCCCAGCAATGTTCCTATGCAGTTCATTTCAAAATTATAGTATGTTCCGTCAGCCGGATCAGAAATGAAAAACTCGCAGCAGCTGTCTTCCCATACCGGTCCGTTGTCCTCTAATGCAAGTGCCCTTAGGTCAAGTCCTCTGACGTGGTATAGTACGGCAATGTGAGTTTTACTTCTTGCAACCGAAAATGCAGTGTCCGGACAGTATGGAAAATCCTTCTTCCAGCATACTTCTCCAATGAAGGACTTCGCCCCGCCTGTTTCCATAGCCATGTCGAGTTCTTCGTATGTCATCTTTTCCAAATCTGGAATAAACGGTATATTCAATGTTTTCATTGTCTGAATCTGGTTTAAATTTTTAAAAATTCCAGAAACTCCGATCTGTCAGACTTAGAGGGCCTGCATGTCATTGAGTTTCTTATAGTAGCCGTCCAGGGCAATAAGTTCTGCGTGTTTTCCTCTTTCGACGATTTCACCTTCGTGAAGGACGCAGATTTCATCAGCATTCTTGATTGTAGAGAGCCTGTGTGCAATGGCTACTGTTGTGCGTGAGGTCGTTAGCCTGTCCAAGGCTTCCTGAACCAGGCGTTCTGATTCTGTATCAAGAGCTGAGGTAGCTTCGTCAAGGATAAGTATTGGAGGATTCTTCAATATGGCTCTCGCTATGCTTATCCTCTGTCTTTGTCCTCCTGAAAGTTTTCCTCCTCTGTCGCCGATGTTGGTTTCGTACCCTTCCTCTTTTTCCATTATGAAGTCATGGGCATTGGCTACCTTTGCCGCTTCTTTAACCTGTTCAATTGTAGCACCTTCGACACCGAAAGCAATGTTGTTGAATATAGTGTCGTTGAACAGTATAGCCTCCTGGTTCACATTTCCGATCAGGCTTCTCAAGTCTTTGATTTTCGTTCCGTCAAGAAGAATTTCTCCGAAAGTGACATCATGGTATCTTGGAATCAGATCGACAAGCGTGGATTTTCCCGAACCGGACTGGCCCACCAGAGCTACTGTCTTTCCTTTTGGAATAGTGAGGTTTATATTCTTGAGAATTTCTTTTCCAGGCTCATAAGAGAAACATACGTTACGGAACTCTATCTTGTCATTGAATGATGTTAGCGTATCCGGGTTTTCAGGTTCTTTAATATTGTTGACAGCTTTTAGTATCTTGTCAACACGCTCCATAGACGCAAGTCCTTTAGGTATGTTATATCCTGCTCTTGCAAATTCCTTGAGCGGATTCAGCACGCTGTAAAGGATTACCATATAAAATATGAATGTAGGGGCGTCTATAGGTGCAGAATCAGAGAGTATCAGGGAGCCTCCGAACCATAGTACTATCATAATCATCACTGTACCCAGAAATTCGCTGAGAGGATGGGCAAGTGATTGTCTCATAGCCACTTTGCTGCTTGCTTTTCTGAGTTCGTTGCTGACCTGTATAAATCTTCCCGTCATACGGTCTTCTGCGATAAATGCCTTGATGATGCGAAGTCCTCCTAGTGTTTCGTCCAGCTGTGACATTGTGTCACTCCATTTGCTCTGAGCCTCAAGAGACTGTCTTTTCAGTTTCTTGCCTACGGCACTCATTCCCCAGGCCATCAGAGGAACGACCAGAAGGGTAAACAGGGTGAGCTGCCAGCTGGTGATTATAAGTGTAGTGAAATAGAATACAATAAGTATCGGATTTTTGATAAGCATATCAAGTGAACTTGTGATAGAGTTCTCTATTTCGCCCACATCTCCGCTCATTCTGGCTATTATGTCTCCTTTCCTTTCCTGAGAGAAGAATCCCAAAGGAAGTGACATCATTTTCTTATATACCATTATCCTGATATCACGGACAACTCCTGTACGCAGCGGTATCATGACTGCAGACGATCCGAAGTAGCAGGATGTTTTCAGAGCGGTCATTATACCGAGAAACAGTCCGAGGATAAGCAGTGTTATAGATCCTCCGAATCTGTCAATCATGACTGTGACATAATAGTAGAGGTTGTTTTTCAGTGTGTCAGCCATGCCTGCTCCGCTGTCCCAAGGTATGAATTCATATACAGTGGTGTCCATCTTGAACAGTATCTGCAGGATAGGTATTATAAGGGTAAATGAAAAAATATTGAATACAGCTGAAAATATATTTAAAACAACAGCTCCTGTCAGATATTTCTTATATGGCGCAACAAAGCGCTTCATCATTTGCCAAAATTCTTTCATCGTTTATATAGCGTCTCTAATTTGTATAAACGGCAAATATAATGTTTTTTGCAATAATAGCACTTGTCAGAGTCTTGGAAATTAAATTAAACCGCGCTCTTCCTTGGAATCAAAGCCAGAGCATTGCGATGTATCCTGCAATCAGAGCTACAGCACAGTTGATGATTTTTGCCCACAGAAAACTTACTTTGCTTTCTGCCAGAAGAGGCAGGGATGAATGTCCGTCCTGTGAAATTGAGCTGGCAAGAAGCACGGGGAATGGCACTATGCCACTTGCATAAAGTGTAACGAAAATCATGTGAGGTCCGGACTCGGGGATTATACCTACTGCTACAGCCAGAATTATCATTAGGGCAGTATTGTCACTGATCCATCCGCTTATGTCTATGAATCTGAGCCCGAATCCCATCAGTGCAAGTACTCCGAATGTCCATAGAAATATGGTTGGAAGATGTTTCTTGATAATGTGGTTCCAGATATGCTCGTCAACAAAATGGTCGGAAGCGAATACTACTACGGCCAAGACTGTAAGGCTAAGACCAGCAAAAAGATAGTACATCCATTCTTCGCTAAGCAGATTGATGTTTATTCCATGATGACAGTGTGCTTCGGTGCCGTGATCATGACTGAGGCTTCCTGTTGCCAGAGCAATGATAAATAGCAGTATTCCTGCAAAAAGCAGAATGCGTTTCCATCCGAAATGCCTTATTTTCTTTTCTGACGGTGAAGAGTTGTTGTGTTCATGGTCATGGATTTCAAATGAGTCTGACTCAAGTCTCTTGTCTGTTGCAGGAATCATTTTTCCTTTTTTCAGTATTTTCTCACGCACGATATCCACCAGAATGCCACTGACAATGGCGATTGCAAAAAGCAGCAGGAATATTGGCATGGCTTCATCCGGCATCATTGCCATAATCATAAATGCTTCGTCTCCTGATGACGCTATCATCATTGCTATGAGAGCTCCGAAACTGATGATTCTATGTGTATAGAGAGACACTGCTGCAAATCCTCCCATACATCCCGGAATCAGTCCCAGAAGCCCGGATACAACGACTTGTCCTATGCGCGTACGTTTAAGACCGGAGAAAATGAGGCCTTTTGATTCTATATTAAGGGATTCTATCATCATCATCATTATGACGACGAGACCTGTTATAAGTATTGAGTTTCGAATGATTTCTGTCAGCATGTAATACATTTATTATTCAATAAAACCGGTAATGAAAAGGTTTACAATGGGTCTGGATGGAGAGTTTGTCGTAAGGGTTACTATAACCAGAGTCTCTCCTGCAGGTAGTCCGGCAGTGTCAAGATGTACTTTTACAGAACCTTCATAACCGCACTTGACTGCAGGGATATCGTATGTTTTGCTGGATTTAGCATCAACGTCAGTCTTGAATACTTTAAAATCTGATTTTCCTGTATTCTTGAATGTGAATGTAGCATCTACAGGTGTCCCGGCCTTGATTTTTCCAAATGTGTAGGAACTTGAATTGAACAAAGGCCTTGAGCCGTTTTCCCTTTCGCTTTTTGAAAGATTGCTGAAATTTTCTTTGGTAAAAGCGAATATTGCCAGTCCTGATCCGTCACTTTCTGTATTTGTATGTACCGGATTGCCGTTTCTGACAGCTTTATAAGTTTGTCCGTTTATTGTAGGTGTAGTGTAATACCAGTTCTTTCCCCAAAGGCTTCTGTCTGCTGCTACGGAAATCTGCAGTTTTGCCGTGCTTTTTGCAGGAATTGGGTTAGGTACAGCTTTTACTGTCAAGTTCGGACTTGTTTCCTTAAATCCTAGATTGATTGGAGAAGAGGACAGGTTGGCTACTGTAATCTCTGTACTTCTGGCTTCTCCCTGTTCTATATTCCCGCATTTGATTTCAATATCCTTTAATCCGAGACTTCCTAAATGTACGGGATACATTTCTTCCAGAGGCAGTTTTTTCTGGTGGGATATTCCTCTAAGCCTCAAGACGACAGGTTTTCCTATTCCGGAAATATATACTGTCAGGCCTTTGTCAAAAGGATAGGGGCCTTCATCGTTAGTGTATGTTGCAGATATTTCTCCGCTTTCACCTGGCTTTATCGGTTCTCTTGTCCATTTTACATTTGTGCATCCGCAAGATGTGATGACACTATGTATAAGCATCGGTTTGGCGCTTATGTTCTTTACCTTGAATTTGCAGTTTTGTTCTCCGTCAGACAGCATTATGTCTCCGAAGTCGTGGACTGTCTTGTCAAATTCAGCTATGCCTCCTACTTTTTCCTGTGCAGAGGACAGGGCAGCGAAAAAAAGGAATAGTATTGCTCCTGTGATTGATTTTATTGTGCTATTGTTCATTTCTATACGTTTTAACCGGTTTTCTTGCGGTATTTATAAAATATTTACTGCAAAGATAGGCATTTAAACTACTTATTATAGTTTGCTAATTCAAAATATTAACATAAATTTGCAGGCAAATGTCCTGACGGATATTATACCGTTTTGACTTACTAAACAATTTAAAGGATATAAACAATGGCTTACAAAATTTCAGAAGACTGCGTTGCTTGCGGTTCTTGTATTAACGAGTGCCCTGCAGGTGCTATTTCAGAGGGCGATATCTACAAAATCGATCCTAACGTTTGTGTAGATTGCGGAACTTGTGCAGATGCTTGTCCTATGGGCGCTATCTCTCCAGCTGAGTAGTATTATCGACGCATGAGAATTAGTGAACCGGCCAGAAATGGTCGGTTTCTTTTTTTCCGGATTATGATACACTAAGACAGGCCGCATCAAATATTTGATGCGGCCTGTCTATACTTTAACTACGGGTTTTACTGCTCGTCAGGTCCCTGGTCATCAGGACCGTTGTTGCCACCCTGTGGGCCCTGAGGACCACCCTGGAACGGACCCTGAGGGCCGCCCTGCTGTGCTCCTGCTGCTTTTGCCATATCTTCTGAAGCAGCATGCCAAGCATTGTTCAAAGCCTCTGTATATCTGTCGATATCGCTGATGTTCTGTGATTTGACAGCTTCTTTCAGGCTGCCGAGTGCTGTTTCGATTGCACCCTTCTTGTCAGCAGATATCTTGTCTCCGTACTCTTTGAGGTTCTTGTCGCTCTGGAAGCAGAGAGCATCGGCATTGTTGATCTTGTCAACTCTTTCTCTTTCTGCCTTGTCAGCAGCCTCATTGGCTTTAGCCTCATCTCTCATCTTCTTGATTTCATCATCGGAAAGTCCTGATGATGCCTCAATACGTATGTTCTGCTCTTTGCCGGTAGCCTTGTCCTTTGCAGAAACATTAAGGATACCGTTGGCATCAATGTCAAATGTAACCTCGATCTGAGGAATTCCTCTTGGAGCCGGAGCAATACCGTCAAGATGGAATCGTCCGATTTCCTTGTTGTCTTTAGCCATAGGACGCTCGCCCTGAAGAACATGGATTTCTACAGAAGGCTGGTTGTCAGCGGCTGTAGAGAATACTTCTGACTTGCGGGTAGGGATAGTGGTGTTGGACTCAATGAGCTTTGTCATAACACCACCGAGAGTCTCGATACCTAGTGAAAGTGGAGTCACATCAAGAAGAAGGACATCCTTTACATCACCAGCAAGCACACCGCCCTGGATAGAAGCTCCGATAGCTACGACCTCGTCAGGGTTTACAGTTCTGTTAGGCTCTTTGCCGAAGAAAGACTTTACAATCTCCTGAATAGCAGGAATACGTGTAGAACCTCCTACGAGCAACACTTCGTCAATGTCAGATGCGCTGAATCCGGCATCTGAAAGAGCTTTGCGGCAAGGCTCGATAGTTCTCTGGATAAGAGAGTCTGCAAGCTGCTCGAATTTAGCTCTTGTAAGAGTCTTAACCAAGTGTTTTGGAATACCGTCAACAGGCATGATATAAGGCAGGTTGATCTCTGTAGAGGTCTGGCTTGAAAGCTCTATTTTGGCTTTTTCCGCAGCCTCTTTCAGTCTCTGCAGTGCCATAGGGTCTTTCTTGAGGTCTATTCCGCCGTTTTCTGCTGCAAATTCTGAAGCCAGCCAGTCTATGATTACCTGGTCGAAGTCATCACCTCCGAGGTGGGTATCACCGTTTGTTGACTTAACCTCGAAAACGCCGTCTCCAAGTTCCATGATAGAGATATCGAATGTACCGCCACCCAAGTCGTAAACGGCTATCTTCATATCTTTGTTCTTCTTGTCAAGTCCATAGGCCAGAGCGGCTGCAGTAGGCTCGTTTATGATTCTCTTTACTTCAAGTCCTGCAATTTTTCCTGCTTCTTTTGTAGCCTGTCTCTGTGAATCAGAGAAGTATGCAGGTACAGTAATGACAGCCTCGGTAACTTCCTGTCTCAGGTAGTCTTCTGCTGTCTTTTTCATCTTCTGAAGAATCATTGCTGAAATCTCCTGAGGAGTATATAGACGTCCGTCAATATCTACTCTTGGAGTATTGTTGTCGCCTCTTACCACTTTATAAGGCATCCTGTCGATTTCTTTTGATACCTGATCGTAAGATTCTCCCATAAATCTCTTGATGGAGAAAACGGTTTTGTGAGGATTGGTGATAGCCTGTCTCTTGGCAGGGTTTCCTATCTTTCTTTCACCTCCGTCAGTGAATGCAACTACAGATGGAGTAGTTCTCTGACCTTCGTTGTTGATGATGACAGTAGGTTCGTTACCTTCCATCACAGCCACGCAAGAGTTCGTGGTTCCCAAGTCAATACCAATAATTTTTCCCATAATATAAATTTCCTTTTTATTTCTTGTTTTTAAATTATCCTGCTGTCCGGTGACTCCATCCAAGGGAATCCTTGCGGGCAACGCCGAGAGTAATAACGAATGTTGTGCCAATCGGAAACTTGCCCTTTCTTGTGCCAAAATGGCAGAAAAACTGTGACAAATACTGACATTTTACTGCTAATTTGAAGCAAATATTGTCTGACAATGCTTTCCTTTCTGTTAAAATATGGTATCTTCGCGGCCTATAGGCCGTCCCGTCCTTTATGTACGGTATGCCTGTTTTATTTTTGAGACAATGATTTACAGAAAATTATCCGATCAGGAATTCAAGGATGCACAGGATAGAATCCTGTATGAAGACAATCATTTGATTGTTGTAAATAAGAAAGTAGGGGATATCGTTCAGGGAGACAAGACAAATGATGAGACTTTGGGAGACTTGTATAAGTCTTTTATTGCAATGAGGGATGCAAAGCCGGGGAATGTTTTTGTCGGTATTCCTCACAGGCTTGACCGTCCGGTAAGCGGTGCTGTCATTCTGGCCAAGACATCAAAGGCATTGGAGCGGATGAATGCTATGTTCCGGGATGGCGGTGTTCATAAATTCTATTGGGCGCTGGTATGTGGCCGTCCGGCTGAAGATGAGGCGGAGTTGTCGTGTTATCTCGTGAGAAACGAAAATCAGAACAAGGCATATGTATATAGGGGAGACCCTGCAAAGCGTAAAGATGCAAAACTTGCCAGGCTGAAATACCGGTTAATCGGTACTACGGAAAGGTACTTCCTGCTGGAGGTGGAACTTATGACAGGACGTCATCACCAGATACGCTGTCAGCTTGCTGATGCAGGATGTGTAATCAAAGGAGACCTTAAATATGGAGCTCCGCGCTCCAATCCTGACGGAGGTATTTGTCTTCATGCCAGGAGAATAACATTCGTGCATCCTGTAAGGAAAGAGGAAATTACAGTTGAGGCTCCTGTTCCTTCGACATGGAATGGCTTCGGTGTCAGACAAGTTTTAGGAGACGGTACTGTTTTTTAAATGATGGAATAATACTTACTTAAATATTTGAATATATGAAACAACTTCTTGGATTATCGCTGATTGCGTTGGTGTCGATTGCCGCCGTTTGTTGTAGCAATGAAGCCATTATATGTACTGATGTGCCGGAAAGGCAGAAAGGTCAGCAGGATATGATACAGTATGCCGCTCCTGCTATTGATACGGTAAGG
>CALADR010000075.1 GCA_937890845.1 uncultured Bacteroidales bacterium
TTTCATGTGAGAAAAGGTATCGAATCCGAACTTCCCGTGGTAGTGTCCCATTCCGCTTTCTCCGACACCTCCGAAAGGCATATTGTCTGTTGCGAGATGGATTATCGTGTCATTGATGCAGCCTCCTCCGAAGTGGAGCTTTTCCAGAAGTTCTTTTTTCTGTCTTCTGTCGGATGTGAAAATATATGTCGCCAAAGGTCTCGGTCTCTGGTCGATATAGTCTATTACATCACGTATGTCACTATATGTTAGGACAGGCATAACAGGACCGAATATTTCATCCTGCATTAGAGTGAGGCTGTCTGTCTCAGGGTCATTGACTTGACCTATCCGCACAATGGTAGGAGCTATTTTCAGGGCATTTTCATCACGTTCCCCTTTGATGAAAGCTTCTGTCTTTGTGGTATTCTGTGTTGCAAGACTTTCTTCCGTACAGGTTTCAGAAATTGAAGTTCCATGGTTGTTGTGCTGAGCCGTCAGAGCCTGGTCAATGGCAAGACATAGTCTGTCATAGTGTTTCCTGTTCACTATTTTTCCATAGTCAGGGTTTTTAAGAGGCTCTTCCCCGAACATTTTCCTGACAGATTCCCTGCATGCTTCAAGAAATTCATTTACAATGCTTTCGTGTACGAATACATAGTCTGGTGCTACGCAGGTCTGGCCGCAATTCAGGAATTTGCCGAACACTATCCTGTCGGCCGATACTTTTATCTCTGCAGACGGAGTTACTATTACCGGACTTTTTCCGCCAAGTTCAAGGGTAACGGGAGTCAGGTGTGCGGCAGCTTTTGACATTACGATTTTGCCAACGCTTTTGCTGCCGGTAAAGAATATATAGTCGAATTTCTGTTCAAGAAGTCCGGCGTTTACCTCTCTTCCTCCTTCAATGACGGCGACATATTCTTCAGGAAATACTTTGCCTATTATTCTGCGTATAAGAGCAGAAGTGGCCGGGGAATACGCACTAGGCTTTATTATGGCAGTATTGCCTGCTGCAACTGCACTGACTAACGGCGACAGACACAGAAGGAACGGGTAATTCCACGGGCTCATTATCAGGACGTTGCCGTATGGCTCTGGCATGATGTAGCTTCTTGCCGGGAACTGGGCAAGGGGAGTGCTGACTCTTCGTTTTCTGCTGAGTCCGGATATGTTTTTCAAGGCATATCTGATTTCAGACAAGGTCAGTCCGGTTTCGCACATATAGCTTTCGGCATGGCTTTTCCCCAAGTCTGTTTTCAATGCTTCCCCTATTTCATCCTGCATTTCCAGAACAGTCTGTTTCAATGCTTTAAGATACAGCTTCCTGAAATCGGCAGAGAGCGTCTTCCCGCTGTGGAAAAACGCTCTCTGTCTGTTGAGTATTTCTTCTGTCATAATCTGACTTCTGAAAATTTATAATGACAAAAATATAATAACTTCCTGTTAATAGACTTCTATACTCCGAAAGAGCGGAATCCTACGGCTTTTCTTGCTTCGGCAAGGGTGGCTGCAGCACTTTCGCGTGCGCGGTCACGGCCGGATGCCACTACTTTTGCAAGGTATGCCTCATCATTGTATATTGCATCAATCTTCTCTCTGATAGGAAGAGTTACCTTGCAGATGTCCTGTGCAAGCTGCTTCTTGAGGTCGCCGTAGCGTATTGAGCAGTCATTCCATTTCTCTGTAAAGTATTCCACTGTGTCAGGTGTGGATACGAGTTTAAGCAGTGTGAAAAGGTTCTCGATGACTACAGGCATAGGAGAGTTCGGCTCTGTAGGGCCTGAGTCAGTAACGGCTTTCATTACTTTCTTGGTGATGGTTTTCTCGTCATCATACAGGTAGATACCGTTTCCTTCACTTTTTCCCATCTTTCCGTTTCCGTCCAGTCCCGGAACTTTTACAGCTCCGCCGGGGAACTGCATTGCCTGAGGCTCAGGGAACACTTCCGCACCGTACATGTTGTTGAATCTTCTGGCAAAAACCCTTGCCATTTCCAGATGCTGTTCCTGATCCTTGCCGACTGGAACCCAGTTTGATCTGTGTATCAGGATGTCAGATGCCATAAGAACAGGATATGTGAGCAGTCCTGCATTTACATTTTCAGGGTTCTTTCTTACTTTGTCCTTGAAAGAAGCAGTTCTTTCCAGCTCTCCTTTATATGCAAGCATGTTCAGAAGTACATAGAGTTCGCTGATTTCAGGGACATCGCTCTGAATGTACAGAGCTGCCTTTTCAGGGTCAAGTCCTGCTGCAAGATATTCTGCAAGTATGGTCCTTACACTGGCATGGAAGTCATCCGGATGAGGATGCGTCGTCAGCGAGTGCAGGTCTGCTATGAAAAAATAACATTTATATTGGTCCTGAATCTTGACAAAATTGCGGAGAGCACCGAAATAATTGCCAAGATGAAGGTGTCCTGTCGAGCGTATTCCGCTTAATACTACGTCCATTTCGTTCTTTTCCTTTTAATTAGTCTTCAATATTCTGCATTGCTTCCCGGATCTGTGCTTCGATTTCGTCGCAGAGTTCCACATTGTCGGTAAGCAACTGTTTTACAGCCTCTCGTCCCTGTGCAAGCTTTGAGTCTTTATAGCTGAACCAGGATCCGCTTTTCTTTATGATTTCCATTTCTACTCCGAGGTCAATTATTTCACCTACGTGTGAGATTCCTTCTCCGAATACTATGTCAAATTCGGCTTTTTTGAAAGGCGGAGCCATCTTGTTTTTTACGATTTTGACTTTGGTTCTGTTTCCGAGAGCTTCTTCGCCATCCTTTATCTGACTGGTCCTGCGTACGTCAATACGTACTGAAGCGTAGAACTTCAGGGCATTACCTCC
>CALADR010000076.1 GCA_937890845.1 uncultured Bacteroidales bacterium
AGCGGAAAGGACAGAACTCTATGATATGGAATTCCATGAACAGGAAATGTATAGTGTTCTGGAGGTGCTAATGAGAAGATATACCGGGATATTCACTTATCCTATTCCCATAGAAGAGGAATTTGTAGCTGCAAAAACAGGTGTTTCCGTACCACAGCTCAGGCGCCTTTTGTATCTGCTGTCAGTGGAACATGTCATAAAATATATACCTTCTGACCATACTACAGTCATTTATCTAAAAGAGGACAGATTACATCCGAAAGATGTAAATCTTGATTCGAGAATGTATGACAGTCTCAAAAAATCATTCGAAGCAAAAATAGACAAGATGGTATCATATATTCAGGAAATGGAAAATTGCCGGAGCCGCTATCTGTTGGAGTATTTCGGTCAGGAAGAGTCTGCGGACTGCGGTACTTGCGACGTCTGCCGCTCCGGTTCCGGTGAAGCCTCAAGACTTCAGAAATCCATAGTGTCCTATGTGCTTGAAGAAAAGAAAGGAGACTATACTCTGGATGATATAACCGTGCGTTTCGGAACGCCGCGTGAAGCAGGAAGTACATCGTATATCGACCGTATCAGAGAATTGATTGACGATGGGGTTATTCCTCCATATCACATATAGTCAGTCCGTCGTATGCCGGCCTTATATTTTCAGGAAGTTCTCTGCACAGTTCTTCGTAAGTCGGGAGCTGGTGTGACAAATGTGTCAGCCAAGAATGCCGTGCTCCTACTTTTCCGGCTACATCTATGGCTTCTTCAAGTGAAAAGTGTGATATATGGTGGCCTTTGCGTACACAGTTGATTATGAAATGATCCAGGCCTTCCAGTTTATGGAATTCGCTGTCCGGTATAAAGTTCATGTCTGTCAGGTATGCTATATTGCCAAATCTGTATCCGAGTACCGGTAGTTTGAAATGCATGCCTCTTACAGGAATCACTTCTACTGTTTTGGGAGTGTATTTCTCTGCTTCGCTTTCCGATATTCCGTGTGCAATGGCCCATTCCCGGAGTGTTACTTTGACTTTTTCATATCCCTTGCCTTCTTTCCATACAAGTTTTCTGTCCGGTATGTTTTCGCTTATACTGAACGGAGCCTCGTCTATCCTGCTTATCTTCCATTCCGGAACACCGGGATACCTTGTCTCTGCAAAAGCATATTCATATTCTTTTCTCAGTGATTCTTCTACATATTTTTCGCAAAAGATTTTTACCGGAGCTCGCTCAATATAGTTGAATGCCCGTATGTCATCCAGCCCTCCGGTATGGTCTTTATGATTATGTGTCAGCAAAATGGCATCAATATGCTTTATCCCGGCTCTCAGCATCTGGCTTCTGAAATCCGGGCCGGCATCTACGAGTATATTGAGACCTCCATATTCAATGAATGCCGAAGATCTCATTCTCTTGTCCTTTTCGTCCGTTGATCTGCATACGCTACAGTCACATCCAATCATCGGGACGCCTTGGGAAGTTCCTGTTCCCAGAAATGTCAGTCGTGCCATTTTCCGTTGCTTTTTTACAGCGTTTTACATTATAAT
>CALADR010000077.1 GCA_937890845.1 uncultured Bacteroidales bacterium
CCTCTATCTCATTCTTGATATCACCTGAAGCAAATACTGTAACATCAATTTTATCAGTAACATCAAAACCGCTGTCTTTTCTGAGATTCTGTATTCTGTTTATCAGTTCTCTTGCGACACCCTCACGTCTGAGTTCATCTGTAATAGTAACGTCAAGAGCGAGAGTAAGAGGTCCGTCAGATGCGACAAGCCAGCCAGGCATATCTTCAGAAATGATTTCATAGTCCCCCACTGAGAGAGAGACATCTCCTGATGTCAGATGAAGTACATATCCAGCTGCTCCACTTGCCTGAATTTCAGATATGGTTTCCTGCGGAAGAGACGCAAATGCTGCGGCAATCTCTTTCATTTGCTTTCCATATACCTTTCCGAGGGTCTTGAAATTAGGCTTTATTTTCTTGGTTATGAGACCTGCAGTATCAGGGATAAACTCCGCTTCCTTTACATTGACCTCACCGAGAATAAGAGCCTTGACTTTTTCCAGCTGTTCCTTTACTCTTGTATCAATTACCGGTACAATCAGTTTGGACAGAGGCTGTCTGACCTTTATGTTGACTTTTCTTCTCAGGGCAAGTACCATGGATGAGGCTCTCTGTGCCAAAGCCATCCTTTCCTCAAGATCCTTATCCACTACTGAAGCATCATAATCAGGCATTGCGACATAATGTACAGACTCTGCACCTGGTACAAGATCAAGATACATCCTTTCCATAAAGAACGGTGCTATAGGAGCCGCCAACTTGGCAATATCTACAAGTACCTCATAAAGTGTCTGATATGCAGTAAGTTTGTCTCTATCCATAGTACCGCCCCAGAATCTCTTTCTGTTAAGGCGGACATACCAGTTGCTCAAGTGGTCGCAGACAAAATCCTGTATAAGACGTCCGGCAGCAGTAATGTCATAATCCTCATAAGCTCCCGTAACATCTTTCACCAAAGTGTTCAGCAAAGATATTACCCACCTGTCTATTTCAGGCCTTTCCGCCACTGGAACCTTTGCCTGTGAAGCCGGATCAAAACCGTCAATATTGGCATACAGAGCAAAGAATGAATATGTATTATAAAGAGTTCCGAAGAACTTTCTCCTTATTTCGTCCACTCCTGCCTCATCGAACTTGAGGTTGTCCCAAGGCTGTGCATTGGTAAGCATATACCATCTGAGTGCATCTGCTCCGTACTTGTCCAACGCCATAAAAGGATCTACGGCATTGCCAAGACGCTTGCTCATCTTGTTTCCTTCCTTATCCAATACAAGTCCGTTTGAAATCCCACGCTTGTAGGCACAGCTGTCACTTACCATAGTATGGATCGCGTGGAGCGTATAGAACCACCCTCTGGTCTGGTCAACTCCTTCGGCTATGAAATCAGCCGTACAACCGAACTCCTTGGAACCAAGGTTACGAAGACCTTCCTGGGCATACGGCATAGCACCTGAATCAAACCATACATCAA
>CALADR010000078.1 GCA_937890845.1 uncultured Bacteroidales bacterium
ACTGACAAATATTCCGCTATGGAGTTGGCGACAATGCTTGGAATAATAGGCTCAATAAACGGAATAGCGACTGTTGCCGCCCCTATTGCAGGAGGACTCATGATCGGGTTCGGCGGATGGAGGGGAATATTCTGGTGTCTGTTCGGCATCGGTGTTCTTATCCTGTGCGGAAGCATAAGAATGAAAGAAACCCTTTCACACTCTAAAATGAAGAAAAACAGCAAAGAAGCCTTTCTTGGAGGCACGCAGGCCATATTCCGGAACATGAAATATCTGCTTTACGTACTACAATATGCCTTTACAATGGCATTGCTTTTCACAAATGTCGCATCTGCTCCGTTCATTATGCAGGAGCATTATGGTATTTCACCTGTAATGTTCAGCCTTGTATTCGGACTTAATGCTGTAGCCATGGCAATAGCAACAGCCATGGCTACTCGTTTCAAATCAATGAAAAAAGCCTTGACCTCAGGCAGTTACGGAATGCTCGCTATCTCGATACTCCTTCTCGTCTCTCTGTCCTCCGGCTGTAACTTCTGGATATATGAAGGGCTTCTATTTCTGTTGCTTGCAATGGCAGGTATGTCATTCACGGCATCCAACTCTCTGGCTATGGACTGTGAACGGGACAATGCAGGCATCGCATCGGCATTCCTTGGCGCCATAGGCTTTTCCGTAGGAGGATTCGTATCCCCTCTGGCCGGTTTGGGCAACATTCCTGTGACTTCTGGGATAATGTTTACTATATTTGCAATCATGGCATGTATCTGTGCCAGGAAAGCCATTGCCTTGCCTGGACCTGAAACAACATGCTGCAAGCAGTAACTCATTCATTATGGAAAACAATAGGGAATGCATAAACAGACTGGAAAGAAAAAATGTAAAGCCGACAGCCATCAGAATACTCGTTTTCGAAGCCATATTGTCCTCCAAGAGAGCAGTATCACTTTCAGATCTGGAAACTATACTTGATACCGTAGATAAATCCAGTATATTCCGAACACTGAACATATTTGCCAAACACCATATTGTCCACACCATCGATGATGGTTCGGGCTCTGTAAAATATGAAATCTGCGATGGAGAAGAAGAATGCTCTCTATCAGACATGCATACGCACTTCTATTGCACAGTCTGCCACAGGACGTTCTGCCTCAAATCAATCAGCATCCCCACTGTCAATCTTCCGGAAGGATTCACAGCAGAATCTGTCAACTACATGATAAAAGGCATCTGCGGCGAATGCTCCAGGAAACCATCCTCCCACAGAGACTGACATTGCAGCCGGGAGCCCAAAAGATACATACCCTGCACCATACCAACTTATTGCCAGAGCACGACACCGGATAATCATTTATGATTAATGAAGTCTGAATAGTTGATTTTCAAACACTATATATAAGCAGTTATTTTGTACCTTTGGCCCCGAAATAAAGAAACTGATGAAATTATCTGAACTTAAAACCGGAGAGCACGGTGTCATAGTAAAAGTGAACGGACACGGCAGCTTCCGGAAAAGAATAATAGAAATGGGATTCGTGAAAGGGAAAAGCGTCAAGGTAATAATGAACGCTCCCCTGAAAGATCCTATAGAATATGAAATAATCGGCTATAAAATCAGTCTGCGCAGAGAAGAAGCGGAAAAAATAGAGGTCATAAGCGAGACAGAAGCCAAAGAAACAATGGCATCAGTCGGTCCGAGACCGGCAATAGAAGTTTCCGGACAGGACTCCTGCGAATTGAAAAAAAAGATGATGAGCCTAGCCGAGAAGAAAAGACACATCATCAAGGTAGCCCTTATCGGAAACCCAAACTGCGGAAAAACATCTCTGTTCAATATAGCCTCAGGTTCACACGAACACGTAGGCAACTACAGCGGGGTTACCGTAGATGCAAAGGAAGGACGCTTCGAATACGGAGGATACACTTTCATCCTTGTTGACCTTCCCGGCACATATTCGCTTTCCGCATACAGTCCTGAAGAACTTTATGTGAGGAAAAACCTTGTAGAGGAAATGCCTGATGTAGTGGTGAATGTAGTGGATGCATCCAACCTCGAAAGAAACCTTTACCTCACCACACAGATAATAGACATGAACCAGAGGGTGGTTATGGCCCTCAATATGTACGACGAGCTGAACGCCAAAGGTGACACCTTGGATATCAAGACATTGGGACACCTGCTCGGTATGCCGGTAATACCTACGGTAAGCCGCAGCGGAGACGGCATAGACACACTTTTCGACACAGTCATAAAGGTCTATGAGACCAATGACCCGAAACTGGCCAGACATATCCATGTCAACCATGGTCCGGAACTGGAAAAAAGCATAGACAGAATCAAGCTCCTTCTGCAGCAGAGTTCTGATATCAGATACAAATACTCCACCCGCTATCTGGCAATAAAATATCTGGAAAACGACCGCGAAATAGAAAAGGTCGTGGAATCCCTTCCGAACAGGGACGAAATCATCGCAGCCAGGTTTGACGAACAGAAAAGAATCGAAAGCCTCATGCAGAGCAGCCTGGAGTCCGCTATAGTAGATGCCAAATACGCTTTCGTGCAGGGTGCCCTTAAAGAGACATATACACCTTTTCAGGGAAAAAGGCGCAGACATACAGTTACAGAGAAAATAGACTCTGTCGTTACCAACAAATGGCTCGCCTTCCCTATATTCGTCTTTCTGCTGTATCTGGTTTTCGAGGGAACCTTCACCCTCGGAGAATATCCTATGATGTGGATTGAATGGCTGGTGGAAAAATTCAGTGACTTCGTGTCCTTCTATATGCCTGACGGGATTTTCAAGGATCTGGTCACAGACGGAATCATAGGAGGAGTGGGAAGCGTACTCGTCTTCCTGCCAAACATCCTGCTGCTGTACCTGTTCATATCCCTGCTTGAAGATTCGGGATACATGGCCAGGGCGGCATTCATAATGGACAGGCTTATGCACAAAATCGGGCTTCACGGCAAGTCTTTCATTCCTATGATCATGGGATTCGGCTGCAATGTGCCGGCTATAATGGCTACCCGCACCATAGAAAGCCGCAAGAGCAGAATGATAACCATGCTCATCATTCCTATGATGTCCTGCGCCGGACGCCTGCCTATATACATCCTTCTTGTAGGCGCCTTCTTCCCGTCCTGGGGCAGTCTCGTCATGCTGGGCATATACGGTTTCGGCATACTTATGGCCATCATCTCCGCGAAAATCATAAGCAGGTTCATCAAGGAGGATGATCTTCCGTTTGTTATGGAGCTACCTCCATACAGAGTACCGACCTCAAAATCAGTATTCAGACACACCTGGGAAAAGGGCAAGCAATACCTGCATAAAATGGCCGGCATCATACTGGTCTGCTCGATAATCATCTGGTTCTTAGGATATTTCCCGAACCACAACAAATACAACACTGTTGCCGAGCAGCAGGAGCATTCGTTCATAGGATACATCGGCAAAGGGATTGAGCCGATATTGGAACCTTTGGGCTATGACTGGAGGATGGGAGTGGGCATTCTCTCCGGCATCGGCGCAAAGGAGCTGGTAGTAAGTACAATGGGAGTGATGTTTTCGGCAGAAGATGAGATGACTCAGGCTGGCTCTGGTGACTCGGGAGAAACAGTTCAGGAAGCTGTTCAGAATACGTATGAAGAGCCGTCCGGAGATACAAGGCTACAGAAAGCGCTTCAAAAGTCAGTAACTCCGGCCGCAGCCCTGTCCTTCATGGTATTTGTCCTGCTTTATTTCCCGTGCATAGCTACCTTCGTAGCCATAAAACAGGAAAGCGGAGGCTGGAAATGGGCAATATTCTCTGCCGTCTATACCATTGTTCTCGCCTGGACAATGGCATTCATAACTTACCGCATCGCCCTTCTGTTCTGAACCCACAGGCAGTAGTGCAGTATTTTAGTGTCGCATTCTTGTTTTTCCGGTGTAACTTATTTATATTTGGGACAATGTGACACTAAAAACTGATGCCATGATAAAGCGCGTATTACTTTTTCTTTCCGCTCTGG
>CALADR010000079.1 GCA_937890845.1 uncultured Bacteroidales bacterium
CCTCAGGCTCTTGCAGATATAGTCGCTGTAGGCAACGATTTGAAAATAGACAACGGAACATGGACCTGCGGCAAGGACCAGAGTGTACCTGTATCATGCGGTATGCCGACAGTACTTGTAAAAAGTCTTACGACAGGAGGAGAATAATGGAACATATCAACCGAGTATCAGGAATTATATCAGAAACAGAAAAAGACACAGCCCTTCACTGTATAGAATATGCACTGAAGGCCGGGGCATCCCAGATGAGGATTTCATTGAACAAAAGTGTCCTGGACAGTGTTTCACTATTGAACGGAGAACTGGACAAAGTAACCCATTCAGCTGACAGATCCCTTTTTATGTATATTTTCGCTGACGGACGTTACGGAACATTCTCAACAAATAATTTTGAAAAGAGAAATCTGGAAGTATTCATTGACAAGGCTATAGATACAGTCAGAATGCTGGCTTCCGATGAGTGCAGACAACTGCCTGATCCTGACAGAACAGCCAAAAACGCTGACAAAGGAACCGAACTTGGCCTGTATGACACAGAATACCATAATATCACGCCTGAACAAAGACTTGATACAGCACATGCATCATCATTATTCAAAAACACGGAACCTGACTGCCGTTATTCTGTAATTTCCGAAGAATGCGAGTACTCCGACTCAATCGACGACAATTTTACCGCAGATTCACACGGGTTCCGCGGAAGACATATCGAGACATCCTTTGCCCTCTGCTCTGAAGTAACAGTAAGTGATGCAGACGGAAACAGGCTCAGCGGATATTGGTGGGAATCTTCACCGTTTCTGTCCGGACTCCATACTGGAGAATGCTCTTACAATGCCTTGAAAAAAGCGACGGACAAAATCGGTCCGAAAGAGCAAGATGGTGGCAAATATAAAGCCGTGGTAGACAGAAGCGTCAGTTCAAGACTGTTCTCCCCCATTATTTCCGCTCTCAGCGGAGCAGCTATACAGCAGAAAAACTCTTTCCTTGACGGAAAAGCAGGAGAACTTGTTTTCTCTGAACATCTGACTGTTATGGATTTGGCCCACAGCATCGGAAAACCCGGATCAAGGCTATATGATACTGAGGGTGTTGCCACATCTGATTTCCCTGTAATAGACAGAGGAGTAATCACAAGATACTTTGTAAACACCTACATATCAAAGAAAACCGGAATGAATGCCACTATCGAAGGTATTTCACGTCCTGTCCTGAAACCATTTATTACAGACAGTGACGGCATTTGCATATCTGGCAAAAAAGAAATAAATTTGACGGATATTCTGAGTTCCTGCGACAGCGGAATCTATATCACCGGATTCAACGGAGGCAACTGCAACCAGACCACAGGAGATTTTTCATATGGTGTCGAAGGGTTCGCTTTCAATGATGGGAAAATCACTCATCCGGTAAGGGAAATGGTGATTACCGGGAATATTGTCAGCCTCTGGCAGAATATCATTGCGGCAGGAACTGATGCCAGAGAATGCACCAGATGGCAGATTCCGACATTGGCCTTCAGCGAGGCTGATTTCAGCGCATAGGAAAAATTTTTACCGGCAGATTTTTATTATTTATTGACAGATAATACTTTTTAATATTATGAAAATAGGAAAAAATACAGTTGTAGAGCTCTGCTACGAGCTTGAAGTAGACGGCGAAATCGTTGACAAGACAGGCAAGGAAAGACCTCTTGACTATATACACGGAACAGGAAACCTTCTCCCGAAATTTGAGGAGAACATAGAAGGAATGGAGCCTGGAAGCAAATTCTCTTTCACACTTACCCCAGAAGAGGGCTACGGAGAAGTAGATCCAAACAGAATAATCGATCTTCCAAAAGAGGCTTTTGAGGTAAACGGAAAAATCCAGGAGCAGCTTCTTGTACCTGGAAATACCATACCTATGCTCAACGGCATGGGCGGTGTAGTTCCTGGCAAAGTCGTAGAAGTGAGCGAAAAGACTGTCAAGATGGACCTCAACTCCCCTATGGCCGGAAAGACTCTCAATTTTTCAGGTGAAATCCTGACTGTGCGTGAAGCTACTGAACAGGAACTTCATGACGGACTGCACGGCGAGTATGTACATACATGCCACTGCGGAGGAGAAGGACACGGAAACGGAGGTTGCTGCGGCGGTCACGGTGAAAGCGACGGATGCTGCGGTGGCGGTCACGGTGAGGGAGAAAGTTGCTGCGGCGGACACGGAGACGGATGCTGCCACGGCAACGAATAAGATGCTGAAAGGAAATGTGGTTAGCACTTGCATTCATATCAGCGACCCTTCTCGGGTTTTATGACGTATCGAAAAAGACAGCACTGAAAGACAACGCAGTTCTTCCAGTGCTGCTTCTTAATACTCTGTTCTCATCAATAATCTTCTCCCCTTTCATTATTGACGGACTTACAGGTTCCGGATGGTTTGACGGGACTGTTCTTGACACCTCTCCTTTTGCAGGACATCCGGAGACATCAGGTTCAGCCAGCCACAGCCTTATACATGCGCATCTCCTGGTCCTTGCAAAATCAGCCATGGTACTTACTTCCTGGATCTTCGGATACTTCGGAATGAAACACCTCCCAATTACCATTGTAGGACCGATCAACGCCACAAGACCTGTACTTGTACTTATAGGAGCAATGCTGGTTTTCGGCGAAAGACTTAACGGATGGCAGTGGGCCGGAGTTATTCTTTCCATAATATCACTTTTCCTGCTAAGTCTCTCAAGCAAGAAAGAGCAGGTGGATTTCAAACGCAACAAATGGATCTGGTGCATAGCTGCAGCAGCCCTTGTCGGGGCATTCTGCGGTCTATATGACAAATTCATACTCAGGCAACTCGGACCGATGTTCGTCCAGAGCTGGTACACTTTCTACCAGCTTCTGCTTATGGGAGCCGTATGTATGGGTCTGTGGTGGCCTAACAGGAAGCGCACTACCCCATTCAAATGGAGCTGGGCTATTCCATTAATATCAATATTCCTTTCTGCAGCAGACTTTGCATATCTCAGCGCATTGAACCAGCCTGAATCCATGATTTCTGTAGTATCCCTGATCAGAAGAGGCTCGGTACTGGTATCCTTTGCATGCGGAGTAATGATATTCCACGAAAAGAACCTGAAGGCCAAAGCTCTGGATCTTATATTCATCCTTATCGGTATGATCTGCATCTGGATTGGCTCGCACTAAGGCTGCTGCCAGCCAGTATAGTTTCAAATGTCTATTTCTGATTTCTTTTCAGGTAAACATTGACAAATACCTGAGATTCAGGGTGTGCTTCTTTACAAAGACGGCTCACCCTGACTTCAAAAATGTCTTCATACCCCATATCTAAAAGCTTGCTGATTGTCTCATTCTCCGAACTTGGGATAAATCCAAGCTGGACATCATTATAGTAAACAGCAACAGCATCTGGGTCATGCTTGTTTTCTGCCTCTCGCACAAGTTTCAGTTCCGAACCTATCTCCAATTCTCCAAATACGATACATCCGTCACAATAGGTAAAACCTGCAATGTTGCAATGGAGGAAATGTTTCCTCATTTCTGTCTTTTTTTCCATAAGCGAAAGTGTTAATTGTTTTTACAATACAAAGATGAAAGATTAATGTACCATTCTGCGATACATTCTTTTACATTTGCCATTCAACGAAACTTTTGTATTTTTGTAAGATTAGGTTTTTAGGTATGAAGACTGCTGTGGTTATATTGAACTGGAACGGGAAGGATTTTCTGGAGAAATTCCTTCCTGGTCTCATATTGTCCGCATCAGGAACAGACAGAGAAGGAGAAACGGAAGTGATTGTAGCAGACAATGCATCCACCGACGGCTCCATGGAAATGATGGAGAGCAGATTTCCCGGGATAAAGACGATACGGTTTGACAGGAACTACGGATTTACAGGAGGATACAACAGGGCACTTTTCCAGATTGATGCAGAATACTTCGTTCTTATAAACTCGGATATAGATGTGCCTGCCGACTGGCTGGAACCTCTTGTGGAATGGATGGATGCACATC
>CALADR010000080.1 GCA_937890845.1 uncultured Bacteroidales bacterium
AGTCCATTGACGTTTCCGGTAGAATCTGCAGTACCTCTTGCGAAGACGGTTTGAGTCTGCAGGTCGTATTCCATGTAGTCTGCAGAAAGCTTCATATTACCATAAGTGACGGACACGTCTCCATAGTAATATATCATTTTCTTTCCGTCAGAGAAGTCTTCGATAATCGAGTCTCGCGCAGCTGAGAATGCAGGCCTGTCAAGTGAACTTTTGCTCAGTAAGTCCAATGAATCGGATACTGCAACAGAATCTGCCAGAGCGATAGAGTCCATTGCTGCACGGGCAGAATCAGAAATTTGAGGCATCGTATCAAGCACTTGTTCGGCCTCTGCTTTTTTCTGTCTGACCCTGCGCGATCTCCTGTCGTCCTGGGAAGCTACAGATAAAGAACTGATAATCAGAAAGGCAATAATTCCGAAAACCAGCTTTTGAATATATGTATGATTATTACGCAAATTTTTCATAATTTTGCAAGGTGCAAAAGTAACACTAATTTCAATAAATGCAAAACGGGGATACTTGAAATGGGTATAAAAAATATAATGATTGCACTCTCTGCCGCATTTGCAATGCTTGTTTCTGGATTCAGTACAGGTGCGCAGGAGTATAATGGTGGAAGGTTGAAACTGAGGACGGTAGTGCTTGATCCTGGGCACGGCGGAAAGGATGCCGGATGTGTAAGCAAGGACAGACGCACATATGAGAAAAATCTGACATTGGCTATTGCAAAATCATTGGGAGCCAAAATAAAGGAGGCTTATCCTGATGTCAGGGTATTTTATACCCGAATGTCTGACAAGTATCTGACACTTAATGAAAGAGCTGACATTGCCAATAGAAATCATGCGGATCTTTTCATTTCCATACATATCAATGCAAATACCAGTTCTTCTCCAAGCGGATTTTCTGCGCATATTTTCGGTCGTTCAAGCGGCAAGGACAGTGATTTGTTCAAAGGAAATATGGATGTCTGCAGAAGAGAAAACTCGGTTATTCTGCTGGAAGACGATTATACTACAAAATATCAGGGTTTTGATCCCAATGATCCTGAATCTTTTATTTTTTTCAATCTGATGCAGAATGCCAACTATGAGCAGAGCCTTATTTTTGCCGGAGACGTTATAGAAGAGATGAAGGGTGGACCTATAGTCAAGAATAGAGGAGTGTCGCAGGATCCTTTTTTTGTTCTGTGGAAAACTACAATGCCTTCAGTCTTGCTTGAACTCGGTTTTATATCAAATACTACAGATTTGAGGGCTCTGAATACTGAGAGAGGTAGAAATGAAATATCTTCTCGTATATTTGAAGCTTTTAAGAAATTCAAGAACAAGTATGACAGCAGTATAGATTATTCTGCAGTTGCCGGATCTGCAGTACATTCGCAGAGTCTGGAGAAAAAAACATCTGTTCCGGCAGGAAAAATTCGCTATGGCGTACAGGTTATGGCTGTCAGCAGAAAACTTTCCCCTGATGACAAGTCTTTCAAGGGATATGAGCCGCTGGTGATGAAATCCGGCAATATATATAAATATATTATATGTGTAACCGATTCGGAAAATGAGGCCAAAACAGCACTGCGTACAGTAGCCTCTAAATTCCCAGGTGCGTTTGCCGTCGAGATAAATGGTGATAATATATCAAGAATACGTTAAACTGATAAAGAATACATAACGCAATGAAAGTTAGTAAAGAGTTGAAACTTGGGTCATTCGCAATAATCGTATTATTGCTTTCTTTTTTTGTAATCAACTATTTGAGAGGAAAAGATGTACTCAATAAGGAAATAGAACTGGTATCAAGTTACGGAAATGTAGAAGGTTTGGTTCCTTCTGATCCTGTATATATAAAAGGTTATAAGGCAGGGGCTGTGTATTCTGTAAAGTACAATCCTGAAACAGATCTGTTTGATGTGACATGTTCTGTGTTGAAGAAGTTCAGGATACCGGTTGATTCCAGAATGACTATATACAGCA
>CALADR010000081.1 GCA_937890845.1 uncultured Bacteroidales bacterium
CGCGACCCCAACCTTGGCAAGGTTGTGCTCTACCAACTGAGCTATTTCCGCATTTTTAAGAACTGCCGTTGTTTTCGTAACGGGATTGCAAAGATAGGCATTATTTCTTTACCTGCAAATTTTTTTTAGATTTTCTGCATTTTTTCTTCACTTTCCCCATAAAAATAAAAAATAGCAATCATACACGAACGGAATAGAGACTTCCGGAGCCACTATACCTGCCCTATTCAGCAGGACAAACAGCCGGTGTTTACGACAAATTACAACAAATCGAAACACTATAACGACTGTCTGCAATAACATCAATACTCCCATGAATAATTTATCCTTAGCGGCTCATCATGAAGATGAAGTCAGAATATCAAGGTAAAATGGAAAGTCATATCATGTTATAGAAAACTACCTTTGGAAACTATCAAGCGGGCATGACATGTAATTATTACATTACCGCATGCCCGCTCATAAAAATAATTATAGGCCGCTGCCGTTACTTACGTACAATCCTTGCCGCAAAACCACCGCCTGGAGCCATGTGTATTTTCACCTTTCCTGATGCAGGAACAGGAACGAACTCCTTCACATAATCTTTTGCAGCCCTGTGCGCATTGGCTCCGTCACGATAAACCTCCATAACGAACTCACCGTCACCAAGGAATGAAAGATCAAGTTCCATATCTCTCGCAGTCCAGTCTGTCATTGCTCCTACATACCATGCATCACCGCTGCGACGGGCTATTGCGACATAGTCGGCTATCTTTCCATCCAAAGCCCGGGTCTCATCCCATATAGTAGGAACTGATGCTATGAATTCTGTACACTCCTTCTCGGCCATATAATTTGAAGGAGAATCGCAAAGCATATTCAGCGGAGACTCAAACACTACATACTCAGCCAACTGGCGACATCTTGTTCCCTGACTCATTCCCTCAGAGTTTACCGCCCTGTAATTTTTCTTCGTAGCATTTCTCATGGCACCCTGAGTGTAATCAAACGGACCTGCAACCATTCTTATAAACGGAATAGTAACATCATATGTAACCTGATCCACGCTGCCGTTCCACTTCATCTGCTCCAAACCGAAAACTCCTTCATAGTTAATGACATTCGGATATGTCCTGTTCAGGCCCGCAGGCTTGTATGTGCCATGAAAATCAAGCATAAGATGATACTTTGCAGCCATCTCCGCTGCCCTGCGATGGAAATCCACCATCGCCTGGTCATCCCTGTCCATGAAATCCACCTTGAAACCTTTTATTCCCATCTCAGAATAATGACGGCACACATTCTCCATATCTCTGTCAAAAGCCCAATATCCAGCCCATAGAATCAAACCTACATTTCTTTCCGAAGCATAAGACACAAGCTCTTCCAAATCAATTGCAGGAACGATCTGCATAAGATCAGCCTTTTTGTTTACAGCCCATCCTTCATCCAATATAACATACTCGATTCCATGTGAAGCAGCAAAATCAATATAATACTTATATGTCTCATTATTTATACCTGCTTCAAAATCAACACCATAAATATTCCAGTCATTCCACCAGTCCCAGGCTACCTTTCCAGGCTTCACCCAACTGTAGTCCACACCTTCTGCAGCAGGCTTGGCCAGTCTATAGACCATATCGCTATCTGCCAGTTGTGCGTCATTTTCAGATACAATCACAATACGCCATGGGAATGCCTCTCCCTTTTCAAACTCAGCAATGTAGTCCGCTCTAGACTCCACCAGCATCTGAAGCATATTGTGACCACCCTGCCTGAGCTGTTCCGGATATTTTGCATATACACCTGAAAGAGTATTCCCTGCATTGCCGTTATACAAATACATTCCAGGATAATTCAAAAGATCGGATTCAGTTATACATACCTTTTTACCGTCTGAAGCCTCAACGACAAGCGGCATGAATGCAAGCCTGTCCTTATTCCACTCAGACAGAGCGATATGCTCATATGTATTCTCGAAAGAATTGAAAAACTGTGCATCAAACGACTTTGACTTTCTTACGTAAGGTACATATACCTTCTGATCTGACGGGAAAGCAAACTCCGCTTTTTCGGACATGACCTTAAAAGGCTTTTCAGCAAGAGAAATGAAGCGGTAAGCCATTCCGTCATTATAGGCACGGAATACTATATTAAAGCCTTTAAACCTTAGTATCAGTTCATTGAAATTATCACTGACAATATCTTTTTTATAAAAAGATGCATTGATATTTTCATTGACACTTCTTTCTTTCTTTCCGACAAATCTGGAGTTTTCGCCATATATGATACCATCTGACAATGTCATGGAAATTTCAGACGGAGACAGTACGGCCGTCCCGCCGTGAGACAACGAGTACACTACATTTTGCCCGACCTCAACGGAAACATTGAGTTTTCCATCCGGAGAACTCAATGAAAAAGACTTAGGAGCTGCCTGGACAGCGAACACTGCCATCATTAACAAGGCAGCAGTAACAATTTTTCTGATCATTAGTTTTTCTTGATTTATAAATTATTTATTAAAGTATGTTCCACAATATCTAAATCCCCATTTTCGATTTCATGTTCCTCAGCAAGTCAAATGCCTGCAGTGGAGTCATATTGTTCAGGTCGGCAGCATTGAGATCGTCCCTCAGCGACATCAGAAGAGGATCTTCAAGCTGGAAGAAAGACAGTTGGAGAGAACCGTCACTCTCTACCCTTCCCTCTCTGACATTATGTGCCTTACACTGCTTTTGCTTTGAGACAGGCTTGGCAAGTCCCCCGCATTCAAGAGACTCCAGTGTCTTTTCCGCTGATTACCGCAATATGGAAATTCTTTACCCTCGGGTATATGTTCTCCAGGTCATTGAGTTCATGGTAATGGGTTGCAAACAATGTTTTCGCGCCATGTCCGTACTCATGTATATACTCAACTATTGCCCTGGCTATCGACATTCCGTCATAAGTGGAAGTTCCGCGTCCTATTTCATCGAGAAGAACGAGAGAACGTGATGACAGGTTATGGAGAATCATTGATGTCTCAAGCATTTCCACCATAAACGTCGATTCTCCGCGTGAAATGTTGTCTGAAGCACCGACTCTTGTAAAAAGTTTGTCACAATAACCTATTACAGCCGAATCGGCAGGAACGAACGACCCCACTTGTGCCATGAGTACTATCAGAGCCGTCTGGCGCAAAAGAGCGGACTTACCTGCCATATTAGGTCCTGTAAGTATAATAACCTGCTGTTTTTTATTGTCCAGAAACACATCATTGGCGACAAACTCATCACCGTGAGGCATAAGAGTCTCTATCACCGGATGACGCCCGGCCTTTATGTCTATAGCTGTTCCGTCATTTACCTGCGGACGGCAATATTTGTTGGAAAGTGCCAAATCTGCAAAGCCGGAAAGCACATCGAGTCGTGCAATGACTTTGCAATTGGACTGTATCACGGAGATATTCTGCTGCACAGCCGCAACCAGATCAGCATAAAGCTTACTTTCCAGTATATATATCTTCTCTTCCGCTCCAAGGATTTTCTCTTCGTACTCCTTGAGTTCAGCTGTAATATAACGCTCCGCATTGACTAGGGTCTGCTTTCTGATCCAGTCTTCAGGAACCTTATCCTTGTGCGCATTCCTCACCTCAAGATAATAACCGAAGACTGAATTATAGCTTATCTTCAGTGATGTTATACCTGTCCTGTCCATCTCCCTCTGTTGTATATTGAGAAGGACTTCCTTGCTGTTGCGGGCCAAGCTCCTTAATTCATCAAGTTCAGGATTGAATCCGGAAGCTATGACATCCCCTTTACCGACTGCAGCCGCAGGATCTGAAGACATTGTCTTTTCTAAAAGTTCCAGAAGATCTGAGCACCCATCTATGGAAGACATCATTTCATCAAGTGGAGCACATTCTCCGGTACTGCAGAGTCCTTTTATCGGAGCGAGTTGTGCAAGCCCCCGTTTCAACTGCATGATTTCCCTGGGCAATATTTTACCTGCGGCAGCTCTCGAAATGATTCTTTCCAGGTCTCCTATATTTCCTATATTCTCCTGCAAGACACCGAGGTCATCACAATGACTCAGGAAGTACTGTACGACATCATATCTGGACTCAAGTTCCTTTATATCCATAGAAGGCATCATCAGCCAGCTTCTCAGCAAACGCGCTCCCATAGGTGATGAACATTTGTCCATCACAGAGACCAAAGATACACCGTCTCCACTTGCAGAAGCAAACACCTCCAGATTTCTGAATGTAAACCTGTCCATCCATACGAAAGAAGACTGGTCAATTCTTGATATAGAGCATATGTTTTTCAAACTCGTATGCTGAGTCTGCTCAAGATATATCAGGAGTGCTCCTGCAGAAGTTACCCCAAGAGGATAGCAATCTATTGCAAACCCTTTAAGGGAATCGACCCCCAACTGCCTTTTCAGTCTCTCGACAGAAGAATCATAAACAAAAGCCCATTCCTCAAGAGTGGAAATATAATAGTTTTCACCGAATCTGTCCCTTACTTCCTTTGCACACCCTCTTTGTACAAGCAATTCTTTTGGAGCAAATGATGACAACAAAGTATCTATATAATCCAAAGAGCCTTCTGCGACTTGAAATGTTCCTGTGGAAACATCCAGAAAAGCGACTCCGCACTTGTCTCTATCAAGCGTCAGTCCGGCAAGGAAATTATGCTCTTTCTGCTCTAGAAGCTGATCACTGAAAGCAATACCTGGCGTTACCAGTTCAGTAACCCCTCTCTTGACTATCTTCTTGGTTAGCTTCGGATCTTCCAACTGGTCACATACTGCGACTTTATATCCTGCCCGTACCAGACGTGGGAGATAAGTCTCTAAGGAATGATGCGGGAATCCTGCCAGAGGCACCGACATTGCCGAACCATT
>CALADR010000082.1 GCA_937890845.1 uncultured Bacteroidales bacterium
CTCCAAGCACATAATAAAGTGCTGTCAGAACGAGAGCCCATACCCAGAACTTGAAAGTATTGGAGACCGCTCCAAGCGGACAGATATATTTGCACCAGAACATATCTATAAAGAAAGAACCGAGTATTACCATGGCCAGAGACACCATTGACATCCACAAGGTTATTTCCCCTTTGAAACCTGTGGCCACTGCATAGTAAGGATCAAGATTCTTACAGAACAGTTCGCTGGTCGTAGCTGTAGTATAAAAAATCCAAAAAAGAAGAATATATTTGACAATCCTCAGGGTCCTGTCGGCAAAAGACCCGTTCCGCACTGATATTCCTTTTATATTCAACTTTTTGCGCAATTTCATAAGAATATCCTGTACCGATCCGAGCGGACACAGGTAACCGCAAAACAGTTTGCTGAAAAATATCACGGCTGCAGCCAAGGCCACTCCCATCATAATCTGAAGCGAACTCATGCTGCAAGGGAGAGAACCTTTCACAAAATATGTTGTCAGAGCCTGAAGGCCTCCTACCGGACAATAAGCCTCAGGATCTGCAGGTTCCTTTCCTGGAATTACACCTGTAAGAACTACTGCAAGTGCCGCCAATACTCCCCACTGGAGTACATATCGCGGCCAATTCTTTATAATCTGGGATTTTCTGGACATCGTACTATTGTCTATCAACGTTCTTCTATTACTTTTCCATGATCACGGACAAGACACTCTTTCCATTTCTCAGTGTAGCCAGGGTTTGAAATAGCACCTGGTATCCTGTCAGAATGTCCGTTTGTAATGAATGACCCATCCGGATTCTGTCCTTTTACATTTCCGTCCACATATTTCAGAAGCAGGAAAACTTCAAGATTAACCCATTCATTGAAAATTCCCTGCGCTGTCTCTACGGTATAGTCTGTCAGATATTTCCTTACCTGCGCAAAGTCTTCCTCAGTACGTGCCTTTTCATACATGGATACAGCAATAGCGTCTATACCAGGAACTTCAGCCATCTGTGACACCTCGAACTTATCTATGACAGAACGCACCGCAGGAGCCATAGTGTCGTACATCTTGTAACATGCATTGGCCACTCTGTTGCAAATCCAGAATGCAGATGTCGGAGAATATTCAAGCATACTTCCGTTACCTTCTGCAAAACACTCTGGAACGGCTGCCGTACTAGTATAAACAGGTGTCAAATATGATGTGGCAGCATCATCTGTTCCGAACCAAAGAAGACCTCCGACCATATCTGGAAGCCAGCCGCGGGACTGGGCAACAAACCAAAAACCAGTCTGCTGAGTGGCAATAGCCCTCTCATTTGTATATTTCTTTCCTTCATACTCAAAGCCCATAGGCCTCCACCTGTAAGGAAGAGCATTTCCGCCTGCTCCTATATCCTGTGTCATATCCATAGGAGTACCCTCATAATGGTCTCTCATGACATCGGCAACATTCTTCATAGTGATTTTCCTCCCAGGCTTTACAAAAAGAGGGAACCTTTTGGTCTTGTCATATCCCATCGCATAGTCTATATAATCGTATGCATCTGCTGTCACTTCTTCCCCGTCTTCATTGAGATAAGTGAACTTTCCGTCACACAGGATATTAAATGCAGACCAGGCTCTTGCCTCGCAGCCACGCATAGCACCGAACTCAAGCGGAGCGTAAGCATCGCAGAAACTGAACTCCTCATCCGGTCCGTCATAATAACCCATTTCCCTTGCAAATGAAATGACATCCTTTGAATAAAGGCAGTTTTCAGGATCATTCAAAGGGAAAGTACTGATTCTTGCCTGATTGGCGTGGGCACATATATATCCGTCCGGCACTCTCCGCGCTACCCATACAATGCCTTTTCGGGTATTCTTGCCCTTTTCTTCCTTTATTCCCTTGCCTATCAGGTCCATTACCCAGACCTCATTCTTATCTGCTATCGAAAAGGATTCTCCGCTTGAATAATAGCCGTAAGTATCAGCCAGTTCAACAATTATATCAATAGCCTCTCTGGCAGTCCTGGCTCTCTGCAGGGCGACATAGATAAGAGAACCGTAATCCATCACACCTGTGGAATCCCACAATTCAGGTCTTCCTCCATAAGTGGTTTCAGCAATGATGAGCTGATGCTCATTCATATTTCCGACCGTCTGGTAAGTATGGCGTGCCTGCGGGATTTGCCCGAGATACTTGGAAGTATCCCATTCATATATATCAATCATTGTCCCGCGTTTCCAGTCTGCAGCCTTACGGTAGTACAATTCACCGAAAAGCTGGTGAGAATCGGCGGCATAGGAAATCATGCATGAACCGTCGGCACTTGCTCCCTTGGTTACCAGAACATTTGTACAGGCCTCTGCATCAGGGGCAGAAGAATAGATTGCCGCAGCGGCGGCCAAAGCAAAGAATAATCTGTTTTTCATATATCAATGTTTTCTGTTTGTCATAAACTACAAATCTTACAAATATAAGAAGCTGTTTAAAAATTTTTCAAAAATTCTTTTATGGCTCTTTC
>CALADR010000083.1 GCA_937890845.1 uncultured Bacteroidales bacterium
CGTATGCCGCTGATATGGTAAGTGGGTTGTTCCTGAATTTCGTGACAATATGCGGAGTGCATACTGCTCTTTCAAATCCCCATTTTACAAGTGCGGATGCAAGTAAGGCCCCTTCTTGCGGTGTCCTTGGACCATCGTCAATTCCCGGCAGTATATGACAGTGAAAGTCTGTTTTTGTCATTTCCTTCGTTCTTAACTTCCTTCGTTTTGAACTTCAAATTTACTCATTTTTTTGAAACAGTCTGACTGGCCGTCATACAGATAAAATTTCTTACTTTTGTACGTATTATATTATCGAGTTGAGGAATTAAGGACTATGAGTAAAAGAGATTATATAAAGGCCAATCAGGAATGGCTGGAGGCCAAGGCAGCAGAGGAAGGTGTAATGCCGCTTTCTAACGGAATTTATTACAAGGTAATCACCCAAGGAAGAAATGACGGCATACACCCTACACCTAGGAGTGTGGTCACTGCACATTATACAGGGTGGACTATTAACGGTAAGAAGTTTGACAGCAGCCGTGGCGGAATACCTGTGGCATTCAGGCTCAATGAGCTGATTGAAGGATGGATTATAGCCATGCAGCAGATGTGCATAGGCGACAAGTGGGAAATATATCTGCCGGCGGAAATGGGTTATGGCAAATTCTCCCAGCCCGGAATTCCGGGCGGTTCGACTCTGATATTCGAAATCGAACTTTTCGGGATTGCGTAAAGGCTGGTTTATTTTACCGTCATTGTCAATGAAGAAAGCGCTTTGCCAGATAGCGGCGCAATGGTTCGTTGTACAGTTTCAGGGCAATATAAGCGAATATGATGCATCCTAGGATATGAGATTTCACCGAGGAGTTTGCATATCCGGAAAGAAAGAGTGTCCATCCTACTCCCATGCTGCCATAGCCGGAGAGCATGAAAAAGAAATCTACCGCCAGATAGCCATGGTTGAGCGTGTCGATGGAGCCTCCTCCGGCGAAAGCAAAGCCTTCAAACACATGATACCAAATGACAAAAAGTGCGGCAACTCCACGAAGACCATCCAGCAGGTCGTAATGTTTTTTTTGTATCTGTAAAAACCGAAGAGGAAAAGTTTTTCCGGAAAACAAAAGTTTACAATAGTCCGTAATTTTATGACTGTTTGTCGTTCCGGACTTCCAGTCGCAGGGCATTGGAAAGAAACTGCTGGATTATGTGAAAGGGATCAGGCCGGAACAGTATCTTCCATAAAGAGTTTGCCCTTTATGAAGTTGATGCTCTGCTCTACAAACTCGTATCCGCTGCTGCCTGGCTTTGCTGCTTTCAGGTATTTCTCGTACCATTTCAGGGCAGACTTGTAGTCTTCAACTTTCTCGAAGCAATATGCTATGGTAGAAATGTAGGAAAGTCGTTTAGGATTATGTTCATAGGCTTTTCTGTAGTAATCCAGTGCTTTTGCCCAATGCTTTTGTTTGAAATGGCAGAGACCGTATTGTTCGTATATCCTTGACAA
>CALADR010000084.1 GCA_937890845.1 uncultured Bacteroidales bacterium
TTATCTCCATATTAGGCGCTACCTTTCCGCAAGAAAACTGCTTCACTGTTTTCCAGTCATCATAACTGATAATAGGAGCACATTCTGTCATACCATAACCGACAGTATAAGGGAAATTGATTTTCTTCATAAAGGATTCCACTTCCTTATTGAAAGCAGCTCCTCCTATGATAACTTCTTCAAAAGCTCCTCCGAATGCTTCCACAAGTTCTGTTCTTATCTTTTTCATCACTACCTGATCAAGACCAGGGAGCTTCATAAGGAACTTAATGCCGTTCTTCTCAAGCACAGGCTTAAGCTTGCTTTTATATACCTTCTCGATTATAAGAGGGACTGCAATCACTATGCAAGGCTTTACCTCAGAAAGAGCCTGAAGAATAATCTTAGGACTTGGAACTCTCGTGAGGAAGTGCACGTGCGCACCGACCGTAAGTTCGAAAAGCAGTTCGAACATCATACCGTACATATGAGCTGACGGAAGCATTGCCACTACCTTGGAAGTATTGCCAATCATAGGAAGCACCTTACACGCAAATGATATGTTGGAGAACAATGCCCTATAAGGAATCATTACACCTTTTGAAAAGCCTGAAGTCCCTGATGTATAGTTGATAAGGGCCAGTTCATCTGGCTTGTCTTCGTAATAGTCAAGACATTCAGGAGTGAAATTCATAGGATATTTCTTCCCGAAGAGCTCATTGAGATGCTGGCGTACCTCACTGATTTTCTCAGACTTTGCATACAGGAAAGAGAATGTGTTTATCTGAATCACTGCCTGCAGTGTAGGCATTTCATTTTCACTCAAGCCCTCCCATACTACATCGTCAACAAAAAGAATCTTTGCCTCCGAGTGGTTTACCAGGTGATGAATATTTCCAGGCTTGAACTCATGCAGAATAGGAACCGGAACTGCTCCATAAGTAAGAGCAGATATAAAAGAGACACCCCAATTAGCCTGGTTCCTCGAACATATCGCTACTTTATCTCCTTTTACAAGTCCGCAATGTTCATACATGATATGCATCTTCGCTATACGCCTTGCGACATCCCTGTAATGCAATGTTACTCCCTGGTAATTTGACAGAGCAGGTCTGTCCCAGTTTTCCATAAAACTTTTCTGATAAAGTTTATTTACTGATTGAAATTGTTCCATAAAAATCTTTTTACTGTAGAATCTTATCGTCTGATTAAGTTTTTATTATCTTAGTCTGACAGTATGTGTTTTACCGTCATAGCATACTACGCTCACCTCAGAACCGTTTCCCGGCTCTACTTTGCTGTCCGGCCTGATCATCTTGTCTCCGGAAAAAACAGTCAGTGGGTTGCCACCATAGAAGCCGAAAATCAAAGTCTGTATTGATGTTCTCACTACCCAATAGGAACGACCACCGGCCTTTATCAATTCCGGCAATCCCTTGATTGTCTCCTTCGCTGTTATCGTCTTCCACTGTGCCGGCTTCTTGC
>CALADR010000085.1 GCA_937890845.1 uncultured Bacteroidales bacterium
AATAACGGTGAAGGCAAAACAAATCTTCTGGACGCAATATATTATTTGTCAATGACAAAGAGTGCCTTTTCTTCGTCTGACAAGTTTAATTTCCGATATGGGACGACTTCCTTTTCAATGTGCGGAACTTACCGTATGCAAAACTCGTTACAGAGTAAATTTTCCATACAGGTGGACGCATCCGGAGAGAAAAAAGTAAAGCGTGATGACAAGCTTTATCCGAAAATCTCCTCACATATAGGTGTTCTTCCTGTAGTCATGGTTTCACCGGAAGATATAGCCCTGGTAAGCGAGTCCGGTGAAGGAAGACGCAAGTTCGTGAATGCCGTCCTTTCTCAGATTGACAAGGAGTATCTGTCTGCGCTTCAGCAGTATAACAGATTGCTTCAGCAGAGGAACAAGATGTTGAAAGAACAGATGCTGGACAGGGATTTGCTGGCTGTATTTGATGCGAGGATGCAGTCTTATGCGGAGCCGGTATATAAGATAAGGAAAAAGTTTGCTGAAGATATCCAACCTGCTGTGGCAGAATATTACAATATATTGTCAGGCGGATCGGAACAAGTTTCCGTGACATATAAGTCAGATATGGAAAAAGGGAATCTTGAATATCTTCTGGCTGCTTCATTTGAAAAAGACCGCGCATTGAAATACACTACGGCAGGTCTGCAAAGAGATGATTTTGAGTTTTCAATGAATGGATGGCCAATACGCAGGTGCGGTTCTCAGGGACAGCAGAAGTCGTTCCTGGTGTCACTGAAGTTCGCCCAATATGAAATTATGAAAAAGAGTTGCGGCTTTGCTCCTGTCCTTCTTTTGGATGATGTTTTTGACAAACTTGATATGAACAGGATATCAAATTTGCTTGAAATGGTTTCCAGCAATGATTTTGGCCAGATTTTCATTACGGATAGCAATAAAGTAAGGATGTCAGGTATAGTCGACCGGATAACTGAAGACCGTGCATATTTTGAAACGAGCGGAGGTGAATTTTCCTTGTGTGGCGAAAGTATCCTTTGATTCAGTTTATGTATTATGAAGAAAAATGTATTTCACAGTGCTCTTTCACGTAAAGAGGCCTACTCTATGAACGACCTTATTTCCCGTTATATAAAGGAAATGAAACTTACGGCAGGTCTCAACAGACAACGTATTTTCGCTGCCTGGGATGAGGTGTCAGGTGCTGCGGCATATACAGTCGGCAGATATGTAAAGGATAATGTACTGTATTGTACGATAAGTTCTTCTGTTGTCAGAAACAGACTTTATTTTCAGCAGGATATTATTTTGAAGAATATCAACGAATTCCTTCGTAATGATGACTTGTTTGTACGTGATGCGGGGAAAACGATTTTTGTCACTGGTATTGTCTTAAGGTGAATTGGTTGTTGGAACTTATTTAAATTTTTGTCATCATAAATTTTATGAGATATTTTTGCAGACCAAAAAGAGCCGTAAAAGAATTTTTGAAAAATTTTTAAGCAGCTTCTTATATTTACAGCATATATGGAGAAAAAAATAAAAATAGTGGCAGACAGGAATATTCCTTTTCTTGAGGGGGTGTTCGAGCCATTTGCAGATGTCGTTTATATAGAAG
>CALADR010000086.1 GCA_937890845.1 uncultured Bacteroidales bacterium
TCATGTCCAAGGATCCATGCCACAATAGCAGCCGCTACTGGAATCAGGGCAGAAAAGATGCTTGATTTTGCAACGCCGAGACTTTTGATGGTACTTACCCATAATGAGAAAGCAAGGCTTGAGCATAATACTGACAGACAGATTATCGGATACCATACATCCATTGTCATATAGGCTGGTGAGAAGTCATCAAGACCTTTGAAAAGGAAAAGAGGAAACAGATATATGGAGCCGATAAGGAACTGATACATTACTATGATCTGGCTGGAGTAATTTCCGGACAGGCTTTTAGTCACTGACGCGTGCCCGACTTCGCTGATTACAGCTATAAGGAGTAATATTATACCGAATATGAAATTCTCTCCGAGTTCGCCCTTGCTCATAACCACCAGTATTATTCCTACCAGAGACATCAATATTCCGGCTACGTTTATCATATTGACTTTCTCTTTGAAAAAAATCATTCCTGCTCCGATGGAGAAAATCGGAATTGTGGCTATAATCATGGCACTTAGAGTAGGGGAGCCTGTTTCTTTAAGTCCATAGGACTCGCAGATGAAATATATGAAAGGTTCAAAAAATGCGAGAAGCAGAAACTTCGGCAAATCTTTCTTTTGAATCCGTTTGACTCTTCCTGCAGCTGCATTGAGCAGGAAGAGTACTATGCCTGCCATCAGGATTCTTACGAAAACGAAGTAAAATACAGGAATGTTGAGGGCTATCAGTTTATCTGTCCAGATGTATGAAATTCCCCAAAGAGTGATAGCAAAAGTAGAGACTATGTAAATCAGAGCTTTTGATTTGTGGTTTTTCTTAATGTTCTCTTCCATAAAACTCCCGGATGTTTTAGTGTTTTTATCTGTTGAATATTAGTTTTTTGCCAAAAACGGCGTTAGTGTCAGTTTTTCCGTCATTGACAGCCACCTTGCCTGAAATAAAAACAGTTTCAACATAACCTTGAAGTTCAACACCTTCGTATGGACTCCATTCGCATTTGTATTTCAGACTTTCTTTAGTCACTACGAATTTCCTGTCGGGATCCACGACTGTCAAATCTGCATAATATCCTTTCTGTATCTTACCCCTTCTGTCTATTCCGAAAATTTCAGCTGCTCTTTCTGAAAAGGCAGATGCTATGCGTGTCAGTGGGATATCATGCTGTGAGGCTATTGTAAGAAGTACAGGAAGTGACTGCTGTATCGATGGTAATCCGGATGGGGCAGTAAGATATTTTCTTTCCTTTTCCTCAGAAAGGTGTGGGGCATGGTCTGAACCTATGCTGTCTATAGTCCCGTCTCTCAATGCATTTATCAGAGCTTCCCTGTCTCTTCCGGTTTTGACAGAAGGATTGCATTTCAAGCGGCTGCCCATCTTTTCATAATCTTCATCACAGAACCACAGGTAGTTGACAGATGTTTCAGCTGTGATGCCATTATTCAGTTTTTTTGCAGCCCTGACCATTTCTACCTCTTCTGCTGTACTTACATGCAGCAAGTGGAGTCTGGTCCCGTATTTTATAGCCATATCCAGCGCCTTGGCCGATGACCTTATGCAGGCCTTCCTGCTTCTTATGTTTTTATGTTCGCTGAACGGTATCTCCTCTCCGAATTTTTCCTGAGCTGCAGATATATTTTCACGTATTATGCTTTCGTCTTCACAGTGGACAAGAACTTCCTTTTCATGGTTCATGAATATCCTCTCGAGTGCAGATTGATTATCTACCAGCATATTACCTGTTGAGGATCCCATAAAGACCTTTATACCTCCGAAACTTTCCGCCCCTTCTTTGCTTTCCAGCATTGCGGAGATTCCGTCGGAATTACTGTTGGTCGCACCTATATGGAAGCCGAAATTTGCATAAGATCTTCCCTCAGCCATATTTATTTTTTCCGCCAGCCTCTCTGCCGATATTGTCGGAGGTGTTGTGTTGGGCATATCTACAAAAGATGTCACCCCGCCGGCTATTGCAGCCAGAGATTCGGAAGCCATATCCGCTTTTTCCGTCAGTCCCGGTTCTCTGAAATGCACGTGAGTGTCTATCCCTCCGGAAATTAGCATCTTGCCTGTAAGATCATATATTCTGGCATCTGGATATGATTTTTTGAATTCATCTGCAAGGCTGCAATAAGGGATTTTCCTTCCCTCGAATACCACAGTACCGTCTTCTTCAGGATACAGGACTTCTGATATCTTTTCTCCAGAAACAGCAACAGATCCGTTTCCGGCTGATTCGCCTGTAACTACATTGGCGTTGTAAAGTAAAAGCATGTTACCCTGATTCATTATTTTCTCGGCTTTATTTTTCTCATTTTCATTTTAAGTACTCCCCAAAAGGCTTCGCCGAAAATCCCGCTGCTCATTTTTGAAGTACCTTCTTTCCTGTCCATAAAAATAATCGGCACTTCCTTTATTTTGAAGCCCAACTTGTATATTTCATCTCTATCTGGAAGCCGTATCCTTTCAGTTTTATATTGTCCAGATCTATAGATTCAAGGACTTTACGTCTGTAGCACTTAAAACCGGCCGTAGTGTCATAGACTGGCATTTTCAATACAGTGCGTACATATACGGATGCATAATATGACATTATTACCCTGCCTATCGGCCAGTTCACTACACTTATACCATCACAGTACCTTGAACCGATAGCCAGGTCTGCTCCCTCCTTACATGCCTGATAAAGTCTGGGAACATCATCGGGATTGTGCGAAAAATCGGCATCCATCTCGAAAATATAGTCGTATCCCTTTTCAAGAGCCCATTTGAAACCTGTGATATAGGCTGTTCCCAGCCCAAGTTTCCCTTTTCTTTCAATCATGAAAAGTTTTTCAGGGAATGATTTCTGCAATTCGGCAACTATTCCTGCCGTTCCGTCGGGAGATCCGTCTTCGATAATGAGAATGTGGTATTCTCCATCAAGGGAAAATACCGCCTTTATTATTTTTTCTATATTTTCCTTTTCGTTGTATGTTGGTATTATGACGACTTTCCTGTCCATAAAAAAAGATTTATCATGTACTATGCAGGTCATTTTGAAACTGTTTGTTTTCGAATACTCTGAAAACCGCTTCATGTATGAACTGTAGTTCAAAGATACTAAAAAAGCCGGATATTGATTACATATCCGGCTTTTTATGCGAAAACAGAATCTGTTTTGCTTATTTTGCGTCAATTTCCTTGAGCATTTCCTCTACAGCCGCCTCCAGCTGCTTATCCTTTCCGGAAAGCATTGAAGCCGGATCGTTATAGATAAGAATATCAGGTTCTACCTGGAGGTTTTCCAGATATCTTCCCTCATTTATTCCGAGTGAACCTACCTGAGGTATTCCAAATACAATAGTAGGATCAATCTGTGTCTCCCACCATACAGCTGTCATTGTTCCAGGTACAGGAGCACCGATAAGTTTTCCGATGCCGAGAGTCTTATATACATAAGGGAAACCGCTTGCATCAGAATAGTTGTTCTCGCCTATAAGTACGCAAGATGGCTTGGTCCACTTGCTGTAAGGTTCAGTACTGATGTACTGTCCTCTTGGCTGGAACTTAAGATAAGCCTTTCCTGAAAGAAGGGTTGCCAGATCATCGTGCAGCCATCCTCCTCCATTATGGCGGGTATCCACTATCACAGCCTCGGCTGTCCTGTATTTGCCGAGAAGTTTTGAATATACCTCGCGGAAACTGTCAGAATTCATACCTGCAACATGTACATAAGCCACTCTTCCTCCCGAAAGTTTGTTGACCATTTCCTCACGCTGTCTTACCCATCTTTTGTAGAGCAGGTCGCTTTCAGTATATGCTGTTTCAACATAATAGTCTTTGGCTTTTTTGCCGTCCTTGCTTATCGAAACCAGCACTTTGTCGCCTGCCTTCATTTCCAGAAGGTTGAACCAGTTGTCTCCGGCTTTGATTTTCTGTCCGTTGATGGCTTCTATTATATCTCCTTCCTTTATCTCAGGATCTACTATATAGATAGGACCGCCTTTAAGCACTTCGGCAATTTTGAGACCGTCTCCCTTATAATCCTGATCGAGGATAACACCGAGTTTTCCGACATTTTTACCTGAGCGGTAGAAGTAGCGCGCACCAGTATGTGACCCGTTAAGTTCTCCGAGAAGTTCGGAAAGCATCTCCTGGAAATCAAAGTTATTTGTGATATGAGGGAGGAAACGCCTGTATTCATCCCTATACAGAGCCCAGTCAATTCCATGTATTTCAGGATCATAGAACTTGTCCTTCACCTGTTTCCAAACATGGTCGAAGATATATTCTCTTTCTCTTGCCGGCTTATAGTTGAATTCTGCAGTAAATGAAATGCTTTCCTGTGCTCCGGATGCCATATTTACCTTTGTAATTCCGTTACCGCCAATAACGTAGAACGCACTGTCATCCTTTGTAGGATAGATAGATCCATAAAGGCCCTTTGCCAGTATTTTGACACTTCCTTCCTTGATATCCAGCATGCAAAGGTCGAATCCCTTCTCCAGCTGTGTCATGTAGTACAACTTAGTACCGTCATTGTTCAGGTAATGGTCTCCCATAACACCTGAGAACCTGGTAAGACGGACGATTCTGTCCTGTCTGTTCTCCAGATCGAGATTCAGCTTCTCGGCTTTGTTCTTCTCTACTTTCGCGCTGTCTTTCTGTTCTTTCTTTTCTTCTTTTTGGGCTTCTTTCTCATCAGCAAGCATATCTTCCATATCATCGCTTTCTTCATCGCGGATGAATTTGTAGTAAGCTTTGCTGTCGAAGAACATTGCGTAAATATCATACTCTGAGCCCCAGCTTCCGTGACTGCGGTATCCGGCACGGTCAGACATCCATGTCATAGCCTTACCTTTCATCGCCCATCTGAAGTTTGTATCTGTATATCCGCTTTCAGTCAGATCGGTGATTTTGCCGGTTTCGATATCTATAACTGCGATATCTTCATTATTCCAGCCTCCGTTTGCCTGCCAGTTGCAAAGAATATATTTGCTGTCTGGACTCCATTGGAAACTCTGGTCTCCATCCTGGTAAGAATAGTTAATCATTTTATGAAGAGACTTTTCTTTACCGCTCTTGATATCCTTTATG
>CALADR010000087.1 GCA_937890845.1 uncultured Bacteroidales bacterium
GCTGGCCTGCATGCATCTGACGGGGTTTATTCCGTATTGGGGAACCACGATTATTGCATTTACAACAGATGGCCTTCGGATTCAGTGAGACAGGAGGCTGTAAAGGAAGTGATACGCAGGCAGGAGGCTATGGGTTGGAAGATGCTGATGAACAGTAGTGTAAGTCTGGTGCGAGGAGCAGATACTGTTTCTGTTGCCGGAGTGGAGAATATATCCCAGACAAGTTATTTTCCTTCTTACGGAGATCTGGACAGTGCAATGTCAGGTGCCAGGGGAGCATTTAAGATACTTATGTCTCACGATCCGTCTCATTGGAAAAAAGCGACGGAGCAGTATCCTGACATTGACCTGACTCTTTCCGGTCATACACACGCTATGCAATTTACTGTTTTCGGATGGTCTCCAAGCAGTTTTATTTTTGATGAATACATGGGCTTGTACTTTATGGACAGCGGGCGTTCCATTTCTTCTGTGCACAGGCACAAGGTAGTTCAGGATGCAGCGAATATGCTTTATGTAAATATAGGACTTGGCGAGACGGCTATTCCGGCCAGACTGGGAGGAGCACGCCCCGAAATCACGCTTATTACATTGCGTAGCTCCGGGGCGGTATCAAATCGTTAAGCTGTTTGGGAATCAGTAGTTACATAAGTCCCAGACGGCATTTTCTCAGTATGACATTGCTTTAGATTGTCCTGCCAGGGTATTGCTTCAACCCTTCTTCAAGGCAGTCCAAAGCTTTTTCAAGTTCAGGAATCTCCAGTACGTATGCTATTCTTGCATAATTCACTCCTTTGCCTGAAGTTTTGAAGAATGAAGCAGCAGGTGTTACCATCGTGGTTTCACCGTTCATGCGGAACTCTTCCAGCATCCATCTTGCAAATTTTTCAGTATCATCTACCGGCAGTTCGGCCACTGTATAGAATGCACCCATTGGAAGCGGTGTATATACGCCAGGAATCCTGTTCAGCCTGTCTATCATATAGTCGCGCCTTCTTATGTACTCTTTCTTTACATCGTCAAAATACTCTTGTGGTGTATCAAGTGCACCGATGGACGCTATCTGTCCGAGTACAGGAGGGCACAGACGTGCCTGTGCGTATTTCATTGCTGCGGCCATCACTTCCTTGTTATGTGAAATTATGCAGCCGACCCTTGCTCCGCACATATTGTATCTCTTTGATACAGAATCGATAAGTATTACATTCTGCTCAAGACCAGGTATGTTCATTGCAGAGAAATGAGGCTCGTCAGTGTAGCAGAACTCGCGGTATACTTCATCAGAAATCAGGAATAAGTCGTGTTTCTTAGCTATCTCTCCCAGGGCCATCATACTTTCTTTTGTATATAAAGTACCTGTAGGATTACCTGGATTGCAGATAAGTATCGCCTTGGTCTTGTCGGTAATTGCCTTTTCAAATTCCTCTATTGCAGGTACCTGGAATCCGTTTCGGATATCAGTAGGTATTGCCTTAAGGGTGATTTCGTTCATGAAGGCAAATGTGTTGTAATTTGTGTAGAATGGCTCCAGTACGATCACTTCATCACCTGGGTTGCAGGTTATTTCAAGTACTGATTCACTGCCTGCAACTGTAACCAGAAGTTCAGGTACTTCAATATCAATACCTATATTTTTATAATACTTGTTTACAAGTCCTTCTCTAAGTTCCATCAGACCTGCGGAATTTGAGTATGAAATATTGGTACCTTTATAATTTCTCACCGCATCAAGAGCACATTCCGGGGAGTTTATTTTTTCGTCAGGCTGGCCAATATTCAAGTGATAGACTTTTACGCCTGATTTTTTTGCGGCATCTGCCAACGGAACTAATTTGCGGATTGCAGAAGCCGGCATAAGGCTGGCTTTTTGGGAAATCTTTACCATGTCAAATTCTGTTTTATATACTAACCGCGCAAAGATAATATTATTTTTTCTATTATTTTTTCTACCTTTGCCGACGATCTTGACAAATTATATAACAATATTATTTTTTATTTATGGCTGCGTTTAGACAAAGGGCTTTGGATGAGGCAGCTTCGCATAAGACGGAGCGTTTCTATGTTGAAAAAGGGCCTGTTTCCCACTATTTCGGACAAAATGTATTTGATATAGACAAGATGAGGGGGTATCTTTCACGTCAGGCTTACGAGGCTGTTCTTTCAGCCGTTAAGTTTGGCGGAAAGCTTGACAGAAGTGTTGCCAATGAGATTGCTACCGGTATGAAGGCCTGGGCAATGGAAATGGGTGTCACTCATTATACTCATCTTTTCCAGCCTCTTAACGACTCGACTGCGGAAAAGCACGAGGCATTCATTTTCGAAAAGGACGGAAAGGCATTCGAGAAATTCAACGGAAGCGCCCTTGTGCAGCAGGAGCCTGATGCATCAAGTTTCCCTAACGGAGGTTTGAGGAATACGTTTGAAGCCAGAGGATATTCGGCGTGGGATCCGTCTTCTCCAGTTTTCATACTTGACGAGACACTGTGTATTCCATCTGTCTTTGTCTCATACACCGGAGAAGCTCTTGATACAAAGGTCCCTAACCTTAAGTCAATGCAAGCTTTAAGCAAGGCTGCATCTTCAGTAGCCAGACTTTTTGACGAGTCTGTCACAAGTGTAGGTGTCAACCTTGGAATTGAGCAGGAGTATTTCCTGGTTGATGAGTCTCTGTACAACGCAAGACCGGATCTGATGCTTTGCAGCCGCACGGTCATAGGGCATACGGCAGCTAAGGATCAGCAGCTTGAAGACCATTATTTCGGTGCTATACCGTCAAGAGTAAGCGCCTTTATGAAGGATTTTGAGACTGAAGCATATAAATTGGGAATACTTCTCCAGACAAGACACAATGAAGTGGCACCAAACCAGTTTGAATGCGCTCCTGTATATTGTGAGGCGACAAAGGCGATTGACCAGAATATGATGCTTATGATTATTATGCAGAAAGTCGCCGAAAAGCATCACCTTAAAGTTCTGTTTCACGAAAAGCCGTTTGACGGTGTGAACGGATCAGGAAAGCATTGCAACTGGTCGATACTTACTAATACAGGAGTAAATCTGCTTTCGCCAGGCAAGACCCCTACGAAGAACCTGCAGTTTCTGTCTTTCTATGCAGCAGTAGTACGTGCTGTTTACGAGCATCATTATCTACTTATGACAAGCGTGGCTACTCTGAGCAACTCCTACCGTCTTGGCGGGCATGAGGCGCCACCTGCAGTAATGTCGATTTTCT
>CALADR010000088.1 GCA_937890845.1 uncultured Bacteroidales bacterium
CCGATACCGCGCTCATATATAGGAGAAAATATGACGTGGGGAGTGAATACTCCATTCAGTTCAGGAGTGTATTCTCCTAAAGAGAAGATAGATAAGGGACTGAAGGATTATCAGTGGATAAAGTTTGCCATAAACAAGGATTACGGATATGACAAAAACAGATATGGAAAGCGTATGGTGAAATTTCCGGGTAATCTCAACTACGATGACCCTGATTATGATGACGTGACTCTCAATCCGGAATTCGGCGACAACAGGCCGAGCCCTTCATATCCGAATCATCCTGATGCAAGACTTCTTGACATACATCAGCTTATCAACAGGTTGAAAAAAGAGGTACAAAATCCGTCATCCGTCATTTTTGAAAAGGATGACAATGGAAACGACGTGGTTTATGTCACTGTCTTTGTGGATGAATACCTTTATCAGCAGAATCCGATTACAGGAGAGTTTGATACGGAATACCGTACATTGTGGAAAGAAAGCGTAGAGAAGGAGGACAGGCAGCTGCATCTTATTGCAGAAGGATCCAGCTACAGTCCGGATGGAAAGTCAAGTATTGTAAACTCCATATACACTTTCAAACAGAAGTCCATCAGGACTATATATGATGTGAATGACCCTTCTTTGGAAACAGCCTGGGGACTTGAATCCGTAATGGAAACAGACAGGCTTGATCCTCTGCCTTCAGGAGGATTGAATTATAGTACTTCAAAGTCTAACGGAAGGGAAAATATGCTCAAGTGGACGTCAGGAAGGAATCTAAGATGGTCTGATGTACTTAATACCGAAGGTCCTTATAAGTTAAATCCGGGATATGACAATGCTGCCTATGCCTGTATGTTGAGGAACAGAGATTTGAATGGAGATAATAAGATTGATTCTGATGAGGTGAGATGGTATCTTGCGTCTATCAACCAACTTCAGGATATATACCTTGGCGAGAACGCTCTGGATGCGGAATCAAGGTTGTACCCTTCCAATCCTACCGGCAACAGTGTCTATTGGCATTATACTACGAGTTCATTGGAAAACCAGAATGTACCTTGGGTATTGTGGGCAGAAGAAGGGGCATCGATCGGATCTTATAGCGGTTCTGTAAGTTTGAACGGTCCCAAATATGCATACCGTTGTGTGCGCAATCTTGGAATCAGTCTAGAAAACCAGAATGAGGTTCCTTCAGATTTTGTAAAGGTTTCCGGTCCGGATTTGAACGGGAAATATACTTTTGACCTTGGAACGATGAATGTTAAGTCTACCAGGGGATATTATAGTATAGACCCTCTTCCTACGGATTCCGAGCACAGCCAGAACAGTTTGCCTTATGAGAAGTTTGAGACTATAAAAGGGGCTTATCCTAAACCGGTAGTTAACAGTAGTGATGTATGGAATCGTCAGGGATGGTCATATTATCAGACTACCAATCCATGTCCTTCGGGATACCGTGTACCTAATCTCCGTGAACTTATGATAATGTCTTCAAGGTTGCCGGATACTGCTTGGGAAACATTTGAAAGTTCTTATATAATAGATCATTGGTGGCCTACTCCGGATGAGACAGTTACGCGTTATATAAAGCCTATGTATATCAGTTCCACTTCGTTTTCTATGGACGGAAAGGCTCCATATAATAATGAAAGAGATGGTTTCGTATATGATAGTGTTTCAGGAAATATTATTTTGAGAAACGGAGGAAATGAAGACGGATATGTGAGGTGTGTAAGGGACTTGCAATAGATTATGGTCTTAAAGTTTCCTGACGGCTTCTTCCAGTTCTTCATACTGCGGGGTGGGGTCGTCTGACCAGACAGCGCTTATCCTGCAGTTCCTGTCTGAAATATAAATGCGGGGAACCCCGGTGGTCGCAAACTTGTTATATACACTTCTGTCTTCCTGAGCGGAAAACGGAAGTGTAATTTTATTTGCATCCCAGAATGCCTTTATCTCATCGCGGCCCTCTTCTCTGCTTATACATACGAATTTTACATTCTTTTCCATGGCAACTCCGCTTTCCGACAGCTTCTGTACTTCCGGTACAGCGGCTTTGCAGTCAGGGCATCCTGTATGGAAAAACATTATACAGGATATTGATCCTTCGAGAGAGCCTTTGCTTATGGTACTCCCGTCGTCCAGAGTGACTGAAAATTCAGGAAGAATATCTCCTGGTTTAAGGTCTGCGCCCGCAGGTTCCTTGTCTTTTATACAGGAAAAGAAGAATATTGCAGATGACAGCAGGATAGCGGTCGCTGACATTTTTCTCGTATCACACATACTCGCTCCTTTCCAGAGTTTTCCTTTTTTCGAAAGTATGGAAAATATGTTGCTTTGCTTCATATAATACTATGTATTAGGACTCAAAATTACATTATTCTTTTTAAATTTGCGCGTTTTGTCATCTTAATCGGCAAATACATTTTTTTATTTAGTATTTTATGGAAAACTGGAAAGAGAGGACCGGAATGCTTGTGGGGGAGAGAGGAATTGACACCCTCATGAATGCCAGAGTGGCAGTAATAGGAGTAGGCGGAGTAGGTGGATATGCTGCCGAAATGATAGTTAGGGCGGGTGTCGGACATATAATCATATTGGACAGCGATACAGTATCCGTATCAAACAAGAACAGGCAGTTGCTCGCATTGGATTCGACTGTAGGACGCCCTAAGTGTGAAGTGCTCAGAGAAAGGCTTCTGGATATAAACCCCGGTCTTGATATAACTGTCATTCCAGAATATCTGGAGGCAGACAGTGTGGAAAATGTGCTCGGAGGGCTTTCCATAGATTTTCTTGTAGATGCTATTGATACACTTGCACCGAAGCTTTCTCTTATAAAATATTGCATGGACAAGGGTATTCCGCTTGTTTCTTCTATGGGTGCCGGAGCCAAATTCGATGCTACAAAGGTCCGTATTGCAGATATTTCCAAGTCGTTTAACTGTCCACTTGCATACATAGTCCGCAAGCGTCTCAGACACATGGGAATAAAAAAAGGTTTCAAGGCAGTGTTTTCGGAGGAATTGCCAGACAGGAGTGCGATAGTGGAGTGCGAGGACCGCAACAAGAAGTCACAGGTAGGAACAATTTCTTACCTTCCGGCAGTCTTCGGTTGTGTATGTGCCCAGGCCGCAATCACACATCTTCTTTCCCCTGATACAGAGGCCTTAGCTATGGCAGAGTAGTT
>CALADR010000089.1 GCA_937890845.1 uncultured Bacteroidales bacterium
AAAGCATGGCGACCTTATAGGAAAAAACCTGATGGACTGCCATAGCGAAAGGTCAAAGGCCATAATACACAACCTTCTGGAAACAGGAGGACAGAACGCCTATACGATAGAAAAACAGGGACTTAGAAAAATGATATATCAGAGTGCCTGGAAAGAAAACGGAAAAGTAGCCGGACTATGCGAGATTTCGATGGTCATTCCGGAAGAAATGCCACACTATGTAAGAGGATAAGCATATGGCTGACAATTATCTGGAAAATAAATTCGATGCATATCTGGAAAGAAAGGCTGCGGCTGAAAAAGCAAAAAAAGCAGCCTGGAGAAAAAGAATGGATGCTTACCGCAAGAAACTTGCCGAGCAACAGGCCGGTTCCGACGAGATGAAAATCATACATGACATCGAAGGCAGCAGATTCCAGACTGAAATTCTGGGATTCACTGCCTATGTATCATATGTAAAGGACAGTGAAATGCTTGATATCAAGCACACTATTGTCCCTAAAGAAATCGGAGGAAAAGGCATCGCTGCAGCTCTGGTAAAAGCAGCATACGACTATGCCTTGTCTGAAGGCCTCAGGCCCGAAGCTACCTGCAGCTACGCCGCCATCTGGCTGGAACGGCATCCGGAGTATAAGAAAAACGGGTGAGGCAAACATTTTGCCCCACCCTCAGAAATTTTCTAAACAAGCCCTTGAGCCATCATTGCATCAGCTATCTTTATGAATGATGCTATGTTGGCTCCTTTTACATAGTTTATATATCCGTCCTCTTCCGTACCGTATTTCACACAAGCCTCGTGAATATCATTCATTATACGGTGCAAGTGCCCGTCAACTTCCTCTGCCGTCCATTTGATCCTCATAGAGTTCTGGGACATTTCAAGTCCGGAAGTGGCTACCCCTCCTGCATTGGAAGCCTTTCCTGGAGAATATAATATCCTTGCCTTTTGGAATACTTCTATCGCTTCAGGCATAGAAGGCATATTCGCGCCCTCTGCCACACAGATGCATCCGTTTGATACCAAAGCCCTTGCGTCATCACCGTCTATTTCGTTCTGAGTCGCACAAGGCAAGGCTATATCACACTTAACATTCCAGGGACGTGCCTTTTCAAAATACTGCGCCTCAGGATAACGTGTCACATATTCCCTGATTCTGCCACGATAAATATTCTTCAATTCAAAGACATAAGCCAGTTTCTCCTCGTCTATCCCTGCCGGGTCATAAACATATCCGTTTGAATCGGAGAAAGTTACCACTTTTGCACCAAGTTGCAGGGCCTTCTGTGCTGCATATTGGGCCACATTACCCGATCCTGAAATTACAACAGTCTTTCCCTCAAAGCTGTCTCCTCTGGTCTCAAGCATCGCACTGGCAAAATAACATACTCCGTATCCTGTTGCCTCCGGTCTAAGAGGACTTCCGCCCCAATTCAAACCTTTGCCTGTCAATACTCCGGTAAACTCATTCCTCAACCTTTTATATTGTCCGAACATATATCCGATTTCCCGGCTTCCCACACCTATATCTCCGGCAGGAACATCAGTGTCCTGTCCCACGTGACGCTGAAGCTCTGTCATAAAGCTTTGGCAGAAACGCATCACTTCATTGTCAGACTTGCCTTTAGGGTTGAAATCCGAACCGCCTTTGGCAGCCCCCATTGGAAGTGTTGTGAGACTGTTCTTGAATGTCTGCTCGAAAGCCAGGAACTTCATAATACTAAGGTTTACACTCGGATGAAAACGGAGGCCTCCTTTATAAGGTCTATTGCGCTATTCATCTGAACGCGATACCCTCTGTTTATATGTATCTCACCTTCGTCATCAAGCCACGGAACACGGAAAATTATCACCCTCTCAGGCTCGGCTATACGCTCCAGAACTTTCTGGTCCATAAGATAAGGGTGCTCCACTATATAAGGGGCAACGCTTTCGAGCACTTCCTTTACAGCCTGGTGAAATTCCTTTTCACCTGGATTGCAGGCCACAAGTCCGGCCATGAATCCGTCAACATAATTCTGCACAAAATTATTCATCATGTCTTGGGGATTTTAGAAGCAGTTTCAAGGCAAACTGCTTCCTGGAAGCTGCCGGAAATCAGGCAACTTCCAAGTTCGTAAATATTGGTAATAATATATTAATATACTTCTATAGTATAGCAGCAGGAGAAAGATTCGCCTGAAGCAAGCGACTGAATCCAGTCTCTTTCACTGATTTCACCTTCGAAGCCGGCCCTGTCACAACGGCCGTACCACGGCTCTATGCAGATAAAAGGAGCATTCTTCGCAGGAGGAGACCAAAGCCCTACCAGAGGTGCATCAAATGACAGTGCAAGCCAAGGCTTTCCTGACGGTGCATGAAGAACAACCTTATCAACCTGAGTATTTTCAACTATAAGGGCGTCATCATCGAAAGTATTGACAGCTACCGGCATAAGACCTTTTTCCAAATGGATTCTGTGCTTTCTCTCCACATCAGCACACCCCTTTTCTTTAATAAGAATATATTCAAGGTCACTTACTGGCTCGCCTTTCTTCTCAAAAGAAAAATATCCGTTTTTCTCTGCTTCGACATCAAAATCAGGAAAATAGAATGCCGGATGCGCTCCTATCTGATAAAACATCCTGTCATTTCCCTTATTCTTTACAGTCCATAGCACCTTTATTTTTCCATGCTCAAGACGGTAACCTATTTCAAGTCTGAAGTCAAACGGATAAACCTCTCTTGATGCATCATCAGAATCAAGCGCAAACATTATCTCATTGTCACTCTGCGATATAAGCTCAAACTCTCTGTCTCTTGCAAAGCCATGCTGACTCATTCCATACTCTCTTCCGCAATATCTGAAAGTTCCGTTCCACAAACTGCCGACTATAGGGAACAGTACCGGAGAATGCCTTTTCCAGAATGCAGGGTCCGCCTGCCACAAATATTCAACTTCATTTCTCTTTATACTGCACAGCTCGGCTCCATGAGGAGAAACCGCCACTGTCACCTGTCCGTCTGTCAAAGTAAACATAGTCATCCATATTAAAAATTACCTGCGCACACAAATGCACAGGTAACAAATATAAAAAATATCACTCAAAAACAGATAGGTTTAACAAAAATATAATCAAATCAAACCAAACACTCACTCTATCAAGCGTGGCGCGGGCGTATTTTTTTCAAAACCTTTGATACAGACTTCTGTATGGTACCGCTCAGGATTATCAGAGTAACAGCTACAAGTATCAGAAGAATCCCGAAACCTTCACGGATTGTAAATGCCTCGCCAAAGACCAGCGCACCGATACATACTGCAGTAAGAGGCTCCATCGCCCCAAGTACAGAAGTCATTGTACCTCCGATATTTTGCACGGCAGCCACGAGAGTTATATTAGAAATCACTGTCGGCAGAACAGCCAGAAGAATCATACATCCCAAGGCTTCAATGCCAGGTATAGGCTGGACACCGGATCCGCCGGCAACATCCTTGACTCCGAGTATAATAGTCGTAAAGACAAATACATAAAACGCCATTTTCCGACTGTTTATGCGTCTCACCCTGGATTTGTTTACAGCGACAATATAGCTTGCATACGCCACAGCCGACAGCAGGACTATGATAACTCCCTTAAGGCTTGCATTCATTTCCGGACCTGTGATTGACAGCATTGCCACACCGCCTATAGCCATCAATATCGCAACCCAAGTAAGCAGGGATGTCTTCTCCCTGAAGAGCAGAAACATGAACAATGTAACGAAAACCGGATATGTAAAATGCAGTGTAGTAGCCACTCCTGCCCCCATAAAGTCATATCCCAGCAAAAGGAACATAGATGAGAATGTATAGAATATTCCCAGAAGGAAAAGCATAGGGACATCACTCCACTCCACTTTGAATGATTCTTTCTTTACTGCCATTACTATGGCCAGCGCAATGGTTGCAAACAGAAACCTGTAAAACAAAATAGAATCATATTCCATCCCCATACCCATAAGAGGCAGGGTGAACAATGGGATAAGACCGAATGTAACCGATGTGGCTATGCCATAAAAATAACCTTTGAATTTATTCATACCAACAATAACCTTTAACTATAAAAATCACAAACAATTAAAAGCGCCTTCCTAAAACAAGTCTGACTTCCGTCCGGAAGTCAGGCTTGTTTTAGGAAGGCCGATGCAAAAGTACGAAAAATCCAATAATTTGCAATGCCTATTCGGAAACTGCGTCAAATGCCT
>CALADR010000090.1 GCA_937890845.1 uncultured Bacteroidales bacterium
TCTAACATCTGCACCCAGAAGTGTATAGAACGGCTGTGAAAGAGTATTGGCCTCGTCCCACCATATCCTGCCAGTTCCTGACAAATCGGCTGCCAGAGACAACGAACGAACAACGTCATTCTTGAATGAAAACTTATATCCTGCCCTGATATTCAGTGTATTGGAAGGAGAATACGGGATTCTGTTGCCCGCATAATCTTTCTTTCCGTCATTGTACTTCACAAACTTTGCTCTGTTATAGCCATAAGATACAGAAGCCGAAAAACCTGAAATCCTGTAATCCAGCTGAAGTTCAGCACCGAAACTGCCGGAACGTCCGGCATTTGCCATCATCCTTCCTGTTGATTTTCCGTCTGGAAAAACCGTAATCTGCTGGTTGCGGCAGTCAATATAGAAAACGGACGCAGCTCCGGAGATATTGTGCGCTGTGCCAGGAAGGTCAAAACTGAAATTTCCACCCAGCTCATAATTGAAACTTCTTTCCGGAAGATAGGAAGTCCTGTCAGCCTCATCTTCAGAGACAGAGGAAGAGCCTCTGCCGGAAGCGCCGGGCATTGGCATACCGCCTCCCTGTCCGCCACCCATTGACCCCATGGCATCGGACATAATGTCCCCCATAAGCCTGTTCTGGAGAATATCAGAAAATATCTGCGTATTGAAACCGCCGGCCTTGTATCCCTTGGAAAAAGCAGCAAACAGCCTCAGACTCCCCTTGCCGCCGAAATCGCCTAAATCATACAGGACAGACACCTTTGGAATACACTCAACATAATGATTACGCTGCTTTCCATCCATAGACGAAGTCACTTCCCTGAAATCAGGAATCATAGGTACCATCTTATAGCCTATAGTAGCCCTGCTGTCATAGCTCATATAATTACCTTCATAATCAAGCCTGAGCCCTGCAGTGAAAAGCCATTTCCCTACAGTAAAATATGACTCGTGATAAACAGCAGTTCCGAAAGTACGTATAAGAAAGTCACTCTCAATAGGGAAGCTATCCTCCCTTAGAGAAAACCTTTTGCGTATCATTTCAGGCATATTGCCCAAAATAAGCTGGGAGATACCGTCCTGCTTCATAGTCACAGGTGCCGACATCTTGTTGTGTCGGAAGAATCCGTAAATTCCAGTCTGCCAATCCCACCAAGGCGCTTTCCATGCCTTTGACCGAGGCTTAAGGATAAACTCCTGTGTTACAGCATTCTCTCTCTGTGACTGAACAAGCGTAAACATAGACATAGGTGTAAAATCCTGGTCAAGTTCCATCCTGTCCTTCAGATACTGCCAGCTTGTGACAGAACTTAAAGAATAATCATCAGCCTCATACTTTACCTTCAGTGCCTCAGTGATATTGAGCCTGTTGTACGCACTCTTGTCATTATAGTTTACAGGAGCCAGCACACCTGACTCCACGTCATAAAGCCTGTAGGCATAACCGCCCTGTCCCAGACCTGACGCATAAAGTATATTCTCCACACTGACACCGGACGAAAATTCCCTGCCGACACGGAAGCGGGCAGCCAAAGCATCATATGGGTCGCAGGACTTTCCGTCATATTCATTGGTATAGAAACCTCCGGAGTGTCTGTAATTCAAAGACAAACCATATCCTGTACCATTCTCTGTCTTATGGTAGCCGGATGCACGGACTGCGACATTGTCAGCAGAACCATATTCCACACCAGCCCTGCATCCTTCAAAGGCAAAAGGGGAAACCGTACTTAGAGACAGTACGCCGCACAAAGAATTTCTGCCATAAAGAGTACCCTGAGGACCGCGGAGAAAATCCGCCCTTCTGACATCAAACATCTCCAGATCATAGGCATTCTTGTTCAACACCGGTACATCATCAATATACAGACCGATGACCGGATTGTCAATTCTGGAGCCGAAACCACGAAGGTATATAGTAGATGTCATAGCAGAGCCATAATCCGGAATGTGGAGATTCGGAATAATTGCTGACAAATCTTTAGGACTTTTCAATCCTCTGTGTTCAATCTCCTTTAGATAAACTGAAGAAATAGGGGAAGCAATACGCTCCACCGGAAGAGACTGCTTAAATGAAGACACCATCACAGACTCGGCAAGAGTATCCTTTACAGCCGTTTCCACTTCTTTTACTTCAAGAGGCCCTGCAGACAGAGCAAATACAGACAAGATAAAATTCAGCAACATATCATATAATTTAAAAGCCGCCTGTCCATAAAGACAATAATATGCGGCAATGTTATAAAACCGTCCTGCCATTACAGGCACAAAAGGACAATTTCTGATAAAGGCTGCAAAATTACCTTGTTCGCGAAAAACTTTTTAGGATAAAACAAAGGTATTTTAGGATTTTTTAGACATATCTTCATTTCGGAATTCTGAAGGAGTCATTCCAGAATGTTTCTTAAAGAAACGCGAAAAATATGACTGATCCTCAAAACCGGCTTTTGCCGCTATGTCGATTATCGGCATATCCGTCTGACGGAGAAGCAGTTTTGCCAGTGTAAGCCTGGAAACATCAATCCACTCTCCTGCACTTCTTCCCGTTTCGTGCTTGACGACCCTGTTCAGATGATTTGCGGAAACGCCAAGCTCGGATGCATAGTATGAAACTCCTTCAAGAACCCGAGTCCTGTCAAAAACACGGTCAAGGAAAGAAGTACATACAGGATTCCCTGATGAAGAAGATTTGACAGAACCGACAGAAGAATCCAGCAGTTCAAGAAGCAAGTCCAATGTACCCAAAAGCAATGCACCCGGTGCAGAAACCGGAGAAAACTCACGCAGTATCTTAGCAAGCAATTCCCCCACAAAAACCATTTCAGACTCTTCTATTCCTATAATAACCGGCTGACGCCTGTGCAGAATGCCGAAATGGGAACTTTTCAGAATTTCATTGGAAAAAGCCCCCATATAACCGACACTGCAGTTATAATATTTTATTAAAAAAGGGATACCGGGCGGTATCAGAAGAAACTGCCCGGCACTAACAAGAAAAGGCTCCGTTCCCAAATCTGCAAGCAACTCTCCCTCCTGAAGATAAAGGAAGCAACTTGACTGTGAAACATTGGCAGGAATCTGCGGCTTCACCTTATACATTGCAGTATCCAGCCTTCTTATAACAAAAGACAGAGTAAGGCTTGCGTGGGGATTATGCTGCATACTATCCGAAGATATCTTCCAACACCTTTGCCAATCTGTATCCGGCTTTCTGAATCTGGCTGTCGGCCAAAGGCTTGGCCAAATTATTGAAATCTTTTCCCAAAGTATCTCCGGAAGAAGCCCAGCCATAAATGACCTTACAATCCCGCGCATTTCCACGCTCCCATTCCACAGGATCTCCTGCAGCGATAGCCCTGGCATCTTTCTTTGAAAGATTGCCAAGCTGATGGTTATATTCCATATACTGCCACTTATGGACAGACCCTATAAGACCGTCATCCCAAACAGAATGATAGCTTACCTTCTGTCCGCCATATATCACTTTGAAGCCTTTCACTCCAGGATATTTGACATGACCGGGGCAATGCATGTCTCCTACAAGATGAACTATCATCTTTATTCCTACAGCCACTGTGGAATCATCCAGTTCCTTATAGTTTTTCATCTGATCAATAAGGTTCAACAACTCCAGAACTGCATCACCCTTGTATTCTTCAGGCTTCACGTTCTTTCCCAGAAACGGTTCGCCGTTTTCATCTACAGCAGCCGTATGCCAGGTAGTTGAAAATTTATACTCCGGTGTTTCCCTCACTTCATCCATCCAGGAAGAATAATAGACAATCGATTTGCCGTCCAGGTAATTGCTGATGTTTTTCTTTGCCCTGGCACTCAGGTTACACTCGGCGATATAGGCAATGGCATCATGACCAAGCCTGCCCCAGGCAGACATGTCAGTAACAGAAAGCACAAGCGCCAATAACAAAAGTCCGTTTTTCAGTTTCATAATTCCAGTTATATTTTAGCAGGCTGACAACCAAAGTGTTCCAGCCACAAGTTCTTCTGTTTTCCTTCCTCTGAACTTTATTTGAATGAAGATACATTCATAGGGTTTACAATATTCTTTCCCTCCGGAGTATATGCAAAGGCCATTCTGTCAGCATATGCGGCCTCCACCTTTCCTCGTACAATCTTCATAGTACTGTTCACCATATGGTTCTG
>CALADR010000091.1 GCA_937890845.1 uncultured Bacteroidales bacterium
TGGAGGTAACCGGCTTGTGAATAGGTCATTCGTTGACTGGTACGAGAAAGTAATACTTTAAGACCCTTCAGGAATGCCGGATACTTGGTTTCTCAATAACTTATTACCACTTCCGCCAGCTGCCATAGCCGGTGTCATAGCATCACTGCGGCGAGGGTGACAGATGAGATTATGAACCAGAGCAGGACTCCGAGCATAAGAGGTCTGCATCCGACTTTCTTTATGGCGGCAAGCGACAGTCCGCTTCCAATCAGGAACAATGTCATGCTCAACAGTTTGTGGGAGATTGTTACTACTGATTTGCACAATTTTTCAGGCAGTCCGAGGTAAGTGTTTGCTACCATTGCAAGGATGAATAATAGTATAAACCACGGGATCGAGATTTTCTTGCCTTTGCTTCTGAAAATAAGGGTAGAGACGAGGGCAAGCGGAATTATCCAAAGTGCACGGGTCAGTTTTACTGTCGTGGCGATTTTCAGAGCTTCTTCTCCATATGCCGCTCCGGCTCCTACTACAGAACTTGTGTCATGGATAGCGATTGCAGCCCACATTCCGAACTGTTCCTGTGTCAGGCCCAGAGCATGTCCGGCAGCGGGGAATACGAAGAGGGCAATCGCGTTAAGCAGGAATATCGTTGCAAGAGATACGGACATCTGATCGTCATCTGCATCAATTACAGGTCCTACTGCTGCGATGGCACTTCCTCCGCAGATTGCAGTTCCGCTTGAAATGAGATATGCGTTTTTCTTTCCTATTTTCAACAGTTTTCCCAGCAGGACACCTGCAATCATGACACCTGTCACTGATATGATTGTGAATAGCATCCCTTCTTTTCCCGCTGCCAGGGACTCGTGCAGGTTCATCCCGAACCCGAGCCCTACAACAGATACCTGAAGTGCTATTTTAGAAGCTTTTTTGGCAAATTGCGGATATGCATTTCCGATAGTGAGAGCCATTATTATTCCGGAAAGCAAAGCAACGGCAGGGGACTCGAACGCTGAAATGGCAAGCAGTAAAATAAAAACGAGGCATTTGGCCCAATGAGGAATTCTGTCCATAATCTTTGTGTTTTTAACTGCTGCAAAGATATGAGTAGAATTACTTCGCAGGTAATACAAAATGGCTATAGCCTATAACCATAGGTTATGGAACTGGCAGATGTACCACTGCATTCGATAAGACAGGTATTGTCATTTTAGCTTGCAGAGGAACCTGTTTTAGTAATTGGCCTTTGCATAATGCGTTATAAAACTGATGAACCGCTCGGCAAGCGAATTATGCTCTCCGGAACAAGTGACGCAAGTAAACTCTCTGGTGAATTCAATGTCTTCCAGTCCGATAATTTTAAGTTCTCCTGATTCCAGCTCTTTTCTGACAGCTGCAACAGAGACTATTGAAATGGCATCAGCCGATTTTATATATGATTTTATGGCTTCGCTGCTGCCAAGAGAAGCTACTATGTTAAATGATGATAGACTTGTTCCTGCCTCTTCAAGCCGTTTTGCAATGAGCTCAAGTGTTCCGGAGCCTTTTTCCCTTATTACTATAGGTATGGAGCGTAGGGTTTGAAGACTGTATGGTCCGCAAAGCTTGCTTCGCGCATCCGCTACTACGACAAGTCTGTCATCTGCAAGGTGTTCATAGTGTAGCCCGTTGCGTCTGGATACGTTTTCTGTAAAACCAAGGTCTATTTCATGGGAAAACAGAGCTTGTTCTATTTTCTCGCTATTGTCGGATGTCAGAGTAATTCTTATATCAGGAAAACTTCTGCTGAATCTGGCAATCATTTCAGGAAGCACGTATTGGGATATGGTAGTACTGGCTCCAAGGCGCAACTCACCCTGAACTGCTTTGTCAAGCAGTTTCATCTCATATTCCATCTGAAGATAAAGAGAGGTTATGCGTTCGCACCACCTCTCCATTATGTGTCCGGCTTCAGTAAGTTCCAGTCTTGACCCTCGTCTGGTAAAAAGTTTTACCCCGTACAAGTTTTCCAGTTCGCCTATGTGCTTGCTTACTGCAGGTTGTGATATATACAGTTGTTCGGCACAGCGGGTGAAACTTAAAGTCCTTGCAGCCGTGAGAAAAACCTTAAGCCTGAAATCCTGCATGGTATTTGTTGTGTTAACAGATTGTATTTGACAGCATTATGCTTCGAGCTACATTCTCGGCGGTCTGATTACCCTTGACATGTGCCACGATGGCAAGCCCGAAGTCTATTGCATAACCGGCACCGCGGCCTGTGATTATATTGCCGTCAGTTTCCACACCATTGGTCGTATGGCATACGCCTTTTTCTTCGAGAGCCGGCTCGAAACCGTCATAGCATGTCATCTTCTTGCCTTTAAGGTCAGGAAGTTTGCTGAGAACAACACTTGGAGCTGCGCATATAGCTGCAACACATCCTCCTTCTGCGTAATGTTTCAGCATCATTTCCATAAGTTCGGCACATTCTGCAAGGTTGGTAGAGCCTGGCATTCCTCCGGGGAAAATCATTACATCTTTGGAGGACGTAATGCTAAAATCTGCTGATGCCTTGAATTCGCTGAAGGTCAGGTCTGTTATTATAGAAATGTTGTGTGAACTTGTGACTGCCTTGTTCTCAGAGATGGAGACCATTCTTACCTTTATACCTCCGCGACGTAGCATGTCAATTGTTGCCAATGCCTCAGTCTCCTCGAAACCGTCGGCAAAAAACATATATGTCCCTTTCATAAGTTGAAATATATTTGTCCAGTTCCAAATGTAGCAAAATTATCTGTATATGGTACAATAGCGTCACTTTCTTTTATCATGGGGCTGTTTGTCGCAGTTGACATTGTGGCTCGCTTTTTCTAACTTTGCGTCATTTCTATTTGGTTTATATCGCTTTTGGAAAGTGAGAAATAATTATAATTATGAAAAGTTTTATTGCGTGTCTTTGCCTTTCATCATTTTTGTTTTCCGTTTCATCCTGCGGTTCAGCTGATAGCGGTGTCAGTTTTGTGTCTGTAGAAGACGGATTTTTCAAGTCTGGAGAAGAATCACCTTTATACTATATAGGAACCAATTTCTGGTACGGTCCTATTCTGGCATCTGATACAGAATATGGTGACAATGTACGTCTGGAGTCGGAACTCGATACCTTGAAAAAACTTGGAATCGAAAATCTGCGTGTCCTTGTGGGGATAGACGGATCTTCCGGGACAGACGTGAAAGTACAGCCAGCACTACAGACTACCCCTGGAGTATATGATGAAAAACTTCTTGAAGGTCTTGACAGATTCATGGCCGAACTGGGTAAAAGGAATATGAAGGCTGTGCTTTATCTGACTAATTCATGGGAATGGTCTGGAGGATTCGGGCAGTATCTGGAATGGGCGGGAGAAGGAAATGTCGTATTGCCTGTCAGGGATGGATGGAAGCCTTTTACTGAATATACATCACGTTTTATGCTCAATGAAAAGGCGAAGAGCATGGTGGCTGATCATATAAGGAAGATAGTCTCAAGGGTCAATACAGTGACGGGAAAGCCTTATTGTGAAGATCCGGCAATATTTTCTTGGCAGATTGCCAACGAACCGCGCTGTTTTTCCTCATTGCCTGAAAACAAACAGGCTTTTGCAGACTGGATATGGTCAACTGCTGCTTTAATCAAATCCATTGATCCCAATCACATGGTTTCTACAGGAAGTGAGGGATATTATGGCTGCGAGTGCGATATGGATTTGTTTGAGAAGATTCACTCATGCCCGGATATTGACTATCTTAATATACATATTTGGCCATATAACTGGAATTGGGTTGAAAAAGAGACACTTGAAAGCGGTCTTGATGAAGCTGTAGTAAAGACTGACAAATATATTGATGCGCATATTGCTGTTGCAGAGCGTTGCGGAAAGCCTGTTGTCCTTGAGGAGTTCGGCTGGCCGAGGGACGGTGTATCATACTCTAAAGACACTCCGGTTACAGTAAAGGACAGATATTACAGACACGTTCTGGAAAGGGTCGTGAAAGCTAAAAAGGATGGTGGCAAACTGGCCGGTGCGAACTTCTGGGGATGGGGAGGTTCTGCCGTTCAGGTAGATGGAAGGGTAAACTGGCTGCCTGGTGATGATTATTGCTGTGATCCAGCTCATGAACCTCAAGGATTCTATTCTGTTTATCTCTCTGACAAATCTACTATAGAAGTGATAACGGATGTCCAGAAGCAGTTGTCGGACATGGAAATACGCAGATGATAGTTACTTATATGTAAATATGATAATGAAAAAGATTGTTTTTTTTGCTAGCGTTATCTTGCTGGCATTAACTTCCTGTGG
>CALADR010000092.1 GCA_937890845.1 uncultured Bacteroidales bacterium
ACTTTGTCGGCTTATAACGGAACCTCTCAATAAACTCCTCACTTTTCTCTATCATTTTCTGCTGGTTCTCATATGCAGCCACCTGCTGGGCAATACGTTCCTTCCTGAGTTCCAGATATTTGCTATATGGAACTTTATAGTCATGAATCCTGCCGAGCATGATTTCCACTGTGCGGTTTGTCACATTGTCCAGGAATTTCCTGTCGTGGGAAATCAGCACCAAAGAACCCTTATAGTCTTTCAGATATCCTTCAAGCCACTCTATTGATTCTATGTCAAGATGGTTTGTAGGCTCGTCAAGAAGAAGCACATCAGGTTTCGACAAGAGTATTTTTGCAAGTTCAATACGCATGTTCCAGCCCTGACTGAAAGTCTCAGTAGGACGATCAAGCTCATCATATTTGAATCCAAGCCCCAGCAATGTCTTCTCAGCCTGCGCATGAGGAGAATCACTGACTGTCATTGCCAGAGCATCATTGATCTCATTCAGCCTGATTATAAGATCCTGATATTCTTTGGACTCATAATCTTCTCGCTCTGAAAGTTCCTGCGTTATCCTGTCCAGTTCTTTGTCAAGTGCAAACATATCGGCAAATGCTGTCATTGTTTCATCAATGACAGATCTGCCCTTGTGATGCTCCATTATCTGCGGCAAATATCCTATTTTTACTCCAGACGGTACAACTACTTTGCCCGAAGTAGGATGCTGAATACCGCAGATTAGCTTCAATATAGTCGATTTGCCTGCACCGTTTTTCCCCACGAGGCCGATTTTATCGTTCTCGCTTATATGGAAATTAATGTCATTAAGCAGGGTAAACCCGCCGTAAGCTACAGTAAGACTGTTTATTGAAATCATTATTTACCGTCCTCTTTTTCGGATGATTTTGCTACCTCCTCACCCTCTTTCATCCCTTCCTTGAAGCTATTGACTCCCTTTCCAAGCCCTTTCATAAGCTCAGGAATCTTCTTTGCCCCAAACAAAAGGACAATAGCAAGAACAATAAGGGCAATCTCCCAAAATCCCAGACCGAATACCAAAGGTATATTCATACTAAAATCCTATTAATTTATTCCAAACTTTTTTCTATAATGTCCGCCAGAGCCTGAGGACAGCGGACAGGATGTCTTGAAACGGAATCAATGAATCCTAAAGTCACGACTCCGTTGACAAGGAGGACACCGTCCTGGTTGTAGATTTCACTTTTTACCACCAGTTTAGCCATTGGTACCTTATCGATTGACGTGACTATCCGTATCCTGTCACCCATATAAGCAGGATGCTTGTAATGACATTCCACTGATATGACAGGCAACATTACACCTTCCTTCTCGATAATCTCGATAGGCAGGCCTGCCTTCTGCATCATGTCGGAGCGGCCGCATTCGAAAAACCTTATATAGTTCGAATGATGGACTATCCCCATCTGATCAGTCTCGTAGTACCTAATGTCCAACTCTAGCTCAGACCTCATAAAGCATTAGCCTTTAATTGATTTAATCGCCGCTTTCAGACTCTCAATCTTTGAAAGGGAATCCGATTCTTTCTTACGCTCAACTGCAACCACCTGCTCAGGGGCGTTTGAAACAAAACGCTCGTTGGAAAGTTTCTTTCTTACCGAAGCAAGGAACTTCTCCTGATATTCAAGAGCGGCCTCCAGTTTGGCAAGTTCTTCTTCTTCATCTACAAGTCCCTCAAGCGGTACGAACATCTCCACAGTCCTGACCATGAATGAGACTCCGGATGCATCTCCGAACGAATCCGTTTCACTTACTGAGGAAACATTTGCAAGTTTCTGAACCGCGGAAATAACCGACATTGGGAATGCTCCCTTTATCATAAGACTGAATGCCTCTTTAGGAGAAATGTTCTTCTGCTGACGCAGACTTCTGATTGCGACCACAGCTTCGCAGGCCATCTCAAAATCTGTCACTGCAGAGGCATCATAGCTACCGGCAACAGGCATACGCTGGAGCATTATAGTTTCTCCATCCTGTCTCGGAGCCATGTTCTGCCAAAGCTCTTCAGTAATGAAAGGCATGAACGGGTGCAGCATTTTCAGCAGAGAATCAAAGAATCCTACAGTAGCGTCGTATGTAACCTTATCAATACCTGCACCATAGGCCGGCTTTACAAGTTCCAGGTACCATGCACAGAAGTCATCCCAGAAGAGCTTGTATATAGCCATAATGGCATCGGAGATCCTGAATTTCGAATAATGGTCTTCTACTGTCTCCAAAGTCTGGTTAAGCTTGTTTGTGAACCATTTCACAGCCACAGCGGCAGCATCAGGCTGTACCGCAGAGGTATCAACTGTCCATCCTGTAACAAGTCGGAAGGCATTCCAGATCTTATTGCAGAAGTTTCTTCCCTGCTCTACCTGAGACTCGTCAAAAAGTATGTCGTTTCCTGCTGAGCTGCAGAGCATCATTCCCAGACGCACGCCATCGGCTCCATACTTGGCGATAAGGTCAAGCGGATCCGGAGAGTTTCCGAGAGTCTTGGACATCTTGCGTCCCAACTTGTCTCTTACTATTCCTGTCAGATATACATTCCTGAACGGCACATCATTCATGAACTCGTTTCCTGCCATTATCATCCTTGCCACCCAGAAGAAAAGGATATCCGGTCCTGTAACCAGGTCATTTGTAGGGTAATAATATGCAAGATCCCTGTTAGGTTCAGCATCAGGATGTCCTGCCTTACGGGTATCGAATACCGATATAGGCCACAACCAGGACGAGAACCAAGTATCAAGAACATCATCATCCTGTCTCAGATCAGATGCGTTGAGAGCAGGATTTATCTTGCGGGCAGCTTCCAGAGCAGCTTCGGCCGTAGCTTCCACGACGTAGCTTCCGTCCGGTAGATAGTAAGCCGGAATACGCTGACCCCACCACAACTGACGCGAAATACACCAGTCGCGTACATTTTCCATCCAGTGACGGTATGTATTCCTGTATTTGTCAGGAATAAGCTTTACCTTGCCGCTTTCCACTGATTCCAGTGCATCCTTTGCCAGATCATCCATTTTCAGGAACCACTGCATTGAGAGTCTTGGCTCAATGACCGCATTCGTCCTTTCTGAATATCCGACAGGGGATGTATAGTCTTCCACTTTTTCAAGATTTCCGGCTTCCTGAAGCATCGCTTCGATTTTCTTTCGTGCCTCAAAGCGGTCTTCTCCGACAAGAATCTGCGCCTTCTCGTTCAGACGTCCGTGATCATCGATAATATCCAGAACAGGAAGGTTGTGCCTTATACCTATTTCATAGTCGTTCACATCATGGGCAGGAGTGACTTTCAGACATCCTGTACCGAATCCCATTTCGACATAACTATCTTCAATAATAGGTATCTCTTTGTTTATCAAAGGAATAAGAATTTTTTTACCCTTAAGCCAATGATATCTTTCATCTTCAGGATTAATACATACCGCCGCATCTGCCATGATGGTCTCAGGACGTGTAGTGGCGATAATTATGTATTTGTCAGTAGGATTACCCTGTCCGTCGGAAATGAAATATCTGAGGTGATAGAACTTGCTGACAGTATCTCTGTGGATCACTTCCTCATCACTGACGGCAGTCAGTCCGACAGGATCCCAGTTTACCATCCTTACACCTCTGTAAATATATCCTTTCTTATAAAAGTAAACGAATGTACTTATTACTGCTTCGCTCAATTCCGGATCCATCGTAAATTTGGTCCTGTCCCAGTCGCATGATGCGCCGAGCTTGCGAAGCTGTCCGAGAATGATGCCGCCATGCTTTTCTTTCCATTCCCAGGCATGCTTGAGAAACTCCTCACGGGTAAGGTCCTCTTTGCTTATACCTTCAGCCTTAAGCTTTGCCACCACCTTGCTTTCAGTAGCTATGGATGCATGATCGGTTCCGGGAACCCAGCAGGCATTCTTGCCGTCCATCCTGGCTTTGCGGACGAGAACGTCATTCAGGGTATTGTTCAACACATGTCCCATGTGCAGGATACCCGTAACATTTGGAGGAGGAATCACTACTGTATATGGTTCTCTCTGGTCCGGTTCTGAATGAAAAAATTTGTTTTTAAGCCAATAGGCGTACCATTTGTCCTCTGTCTCTGCTGGACTGTACTTTGCTGGAAGTTCCATAAATATTATATAATATATTACTAATCAATAAAAAACGAGATAACATGCTCATTTCAGCACATTATCTCGCAAATATAGTGATTTTTCCTTAAATATCAGGAATCAATGCTCTCAAGACTCCTTTAATTGGAAAATAACATCCGTTTTCTCGCAGTAATCATTGTCTTCAGCA